>JBDTKB010000279.1:0-4065 GCA_039935555.1 Ginsengibacter sp.
TCCTCTACTCCGTCTTTCCCCAATTTTATTGTTCGTTTTCCACCTGGTAAACTTCGCACAAGCTCAGAATGAACCTTTTAATATGCGGGTGGTAAATACATCTTACCAGCTAAATTCGGCTTGGGAAATTACCTGGGGACCTGATGATTCCTTATGGGTAACAGAAAATAATGCCTACTTAATAAGTAAAATAAATCCCGCCAACGGTGGAAAAACGCAACTACTTGACATAAGTTCTTTGAAAGATTTTACCAATCCGCCAAAATGGCCACAAGGTGGGCTGATGGGAATGGCACTGCATCCTACAATGTACAGTCAATGGCCCAATCCTTCAAAGCCCTGGGTTTACATCGCTTACGTTTATCACTATGCGGCATCGGCGGCTTGTTCAAATGGAACCGGCGCCTGTAATTTCAAAACGAGGATTGCCCGGTATGACTACGATCGCGCAAGTCATACTTTGAGTAACCCGCAGGTAATTATCGAATCACTGAATGGCAGTAACGACCATAATTCAGGAAGATTAACCATTGGGAAAATAAGCGGAACTTCTTATCTTTTTTATACGATTGGAGATATGGGTGCGGGTCAGTTTAACAATATTAACCGTACAAATAATGCACAAACGAGAGACACGTTGGAAGGCAAAATATTAAGATTTAATCTTGAACCTGATGGCGATGCCGGTGCTCTTGATAAGTGGGTTCCTAACGACAATCCATATACTGACGCTAATTCAAAACAAACTGCAGTTTGGAGTTGGGGGCATCGAAACGCTCAGGGTATTGCCTTTGGATCAAATGGAATATTGTACCAAAGCGAGCAGCAGGATAAAAGTGATGATGAAGTGAATGTTATAGAAGTTGGACGTAATTATGGATGGCCAAAACTATCAGGCTATTGTGATGGAAATTATAATGGCTTAACACTGGCAAATAAGCCTGTGGTGAGTGAGCAAACCCAATGTATTGCTTTAAACTCTAAAGATCCGGTTTATACACTTTATACCGATCCAAATCCGGGAGCATTAAATACTGACTATTTAACCTGGCCAACCGTGGCTGCTTCAAGTATAGATGTTTACGAAAAAAATGTAATTCCAAATTGGAATCGCTCTTTGTTGATCACGTCTCTTAAAGCAGGAAAAGTTTTTAGACTTCATCTTAACGCTGCCGGAACCGGGGTAATAGATAGTTCAACCATACCTGCGATGCGTGGGCAGGGAAGATATCGTGATCTTTGTATTTCGCCGGACGGATTAAAAATCTATGTAGCCTGTGATATCTCAGGCCAAACAAGTGGACCTACTGGCTCTTATAATGGCGGTGGAACTGCGCCTCCTAATGCCGGAAGAATTCTTGAATTTTCGTACACAGGATCATTATTGGCTATAAAACAAGATTCATTAAATAGCTATCAAAGAAGCACAGTCATAAAAATTTCCCCCAATCCTGCAAGCAATATTTTGTATGTACAAAGTATCCGAAACATTGCCAAGCCAATGCACTTTACAATTTTTGATGCTACAGGAAAAATTCTGAAAACGGGAAGTAATAACAATGATAATTTCTCAATTGATATTCATAACCTTTCTTCCGGAATATATTTCCTTAAATTATATAATGCCTACCAAATAAATATTTGTACTGAAAAAATTATCGTTAGATAGACGGTGTATATTTCGGCAGTGAAATTATATTTCCCCCACCATGTTTTTGGGAACTACCCACTCATCAAATTGTTCGGGTGTCACGTATCCAAGTTTTACCGCCATTTCTTTTAAAGTGGTATTTTCTTGGTGTGCCTTCTGTGCAATTTCTGCTGCTTTATAGTAACCAATTTTTGTATTCAATGCCGTTACGAGCATTAAAGAATTGTCTACATGCTTTTTGATATTTTCTAGAACCGGCTCAATTCCAACTGCACATTTTTCATTAAAACTATTACAGCCGTCTCCAATAAGCCGTGCGCTATGTAGAAAATTATAAATCATCACCGGCTTAAACACGTTTAACTCAAAGTGGCCAGTGGCGCCGCCAATACTAATGGCAACGTCATTTCCCATCACCTGTGCAGCAATCATAGTGAGCGCTTCGCATTGCGTCGGATTTACTTTCCCTGGCATAATTGAAGAGCCGGGTTCATTATCTGGTATATGTATTTCGCCAATTCCACTTCGTGGCCCGGAAGAAAGCATTCGTACATCATTTGCTATTTTCATCAGGCTTACTGCAACTGTTTTTAACGCGCCATGTGTTTCTACAATTGCATCGTGAGCGGCGAGGGATTCAAACTTGTTTTCAGCAGTTTTAAATGGTAAGCCTGTAAGCGCTGCAATTGTTTCTGCAACTTTTGTTGCATAATCTGGTGGCGTATTAATTCCGGTGCCCACAGCAGTGCCTCCAAGAGCAAGTTCACTCAAATGAGTCATCGTATTTTTAATAGCTCTCATACCGTGCTCTAACTGTGACGCATACCCGCTAAATTCCTGGCCAAGCGTAAGTGGCGTCGCGTCCATAAAATGAGTGCGCCCTATTTTTACAATGTGCATGAATTCCTTTGCCTTTGCGGAGAGCGTATTCTTAAGACGCTCTATCGCTGGTATTGTAAGATCAATTAAAATTTTATAAGCCGCAATGTGCATTGCCGTAGGAAAAGTATCGTTACTTGATTGCGATTTATTTACGTCATCATTTGGATGAAGCGCTTTTTCTTTATCAGTAAGTTTTCCCCCGTTTAATACATGTCCCCTGTAGGCAATCACTTCATTCAGGTTCATATTACTTTGCGTTCCACTTCCTGTTTGCCACACCACCAGCGGAAATTCGCTGTTCAATTTTCCTTCAAGAATTTCATCACATACTTTTCCTATCAATTCACATTTTTCTTTTGAAAGAACACCTGCATTATAATTAGTGATTGCAGCCGCCTTTTTTAAATAAGCGAAGGCATAAATAATTTCTTTTGGCATTCTATTGATGTCCTGGGCAATTTTAAAATTCTCAATGCTGCGTTGTGTTTGTGCTCCGTAGTATGCGCCGGCCGGCACTTTTACTTCGCCCATCGTATCTTTTTCTATCCTGTAATCCATTATTGTTTACTTTTTATTATTTTGACTTAGATTCATTTTTAGTGATGCTGATAAATTAATTTAGATTTTTTTTCTCTTTGAAAGGTTCTTGTTTCTTAAATACCTGATGATTAAAAAATCGATGAGGGTTACTATTACAACAATTAATATTAAATAGGCTGACACAATAAAACCAGAAGATATTTTACCATTTAATAATCCGTTTTGTTTGGTATAGAAAAACCGCGCGCTTTCAAGAATGGCCAATGAAATGATGCCTGCCATAAAATACAATACACTCCATAAAAAATAACTTCCATTTCCGGAACGCCAGTAAAAAAAATTTGAGAGAAGTAATAACATCAAAGAGAAAATGGTAACAACATTGTAAAGCAAATCATTGTTACGATCAAACAATTTTACCACCTTTGTGGGAGAACTAATATCATCTAACAGAGTGTGCGTGTGATAAATCCAGAAAGCAGTAAAAATGATTATTACTGAAAATAATAACAAGAAAACCCGGTCCGTTATTGCGATCTTCATTTGCTCAAAGTTAACTTAACTAAAATTCATGAAGTAAAATCATAATCGGGTAATTACTTTCCTTCGAAAAGCGGTTTCCTTTTTTCTATAAACGCAGCAGTGCCTTCCTTTTTATCGTTTGATTTAAAAATTTGCCCGAACATTTTTATCTCTTCTGCAAACCCATCAACATTATATTGACCATGCGCGTTTACTGCAGCAATTACTTTAGAAACTGCAACCGGTGATTTTTTAAGAATGACTTTAATAATCTCTTTAGTTTTTTCCAGCAGTTCTTCTGCCGAAGTAACATAATTTACCAGTCCAAGATTTTTTGCCTCTACAGCATCAATCATTGCTCCTGTCATCATTAATTCCATTGCTTTCCCTTTACCAACGAGCATGGTTAAACGCTGTGTGCCGCCATAGCCGGGAATGAGTCCAAGGTTTACTTCAGGTTGCGCGAATTT
>JBDTKB010000280.1:0-2943 GCA_039935555.1 Ginsengibacter sp.
TCAAAATTTAAATTCAATTTTCCGTCTTTATCAATGATCAGTTGCAAAAAATTAATGATATTTTTTCCATATAATTTACTGGCATCGTAAGGCATGGATGCAGCAATATTTGAATCACCCAAAATAGTTACACCATTATATTTTATGGTCTCTCCATTTTTAGTCGCAGCAGTATTGCCGCCGGTAGCTGCAGCTAAATCTATTATTACAGATCCATTTTTCATCGAGTTCAACATCTCTTCTGTAATCAACACAGGAGCCTTCTTTCCGGGTATTTGTGCTGTTGTTATTAATATATCCGACTTGGCTACCGCCTCGGCGATTTTCATTTTTTGTCTTTGCAAAAATTCATCTGATTGAGTAACCGCATATCCGCCCGCTTTGCTTGCATCTGCTGCACCTTCCACTTCAATAAATTTTGCACCGAGGCTCATCACTTCTTCTTTAACAGCGGGCCTTGTATCAAAAACCTGTACCACCGCGCCAAGCCTTCTTGCAGTGGCAATGGCCTGCAGGCCTGCAACGCCGGCACCAAGTATCAAAACTTTTGCCGGAGGAATGCTACCGGCAGATGTGATAAACATCGGGAAATATTTTGGATACAAATTGGCCCCAAGCAACACTGCTTTATAACCAGCGATATTTGCCTGGCTGCTTAATACATCCATGCTTTGCGCTCTCGTGGTGCGTGGAATCATATCCATACTAAAAACTGAAACATTGTTTGTGGCAAATTTTTCCATCACACCTACATTGAAAAGTGGCTGAAAAATTCCAAGGATAATTTTTGATTGAATGGATTTTATTGTTGCCTCATCGGGAGTATTGATCGATAAAATAATGTCTGAATTTTTTAATAAGTCTTCTTTTGAAACAGCCTTTGCTCCCGCCTCTTCATACTTTTCGTTTAAAGCGTAAGCGTTCGCACCTGCATCATCTTCCACCAATGTTTCCACATTCATTTTTTTTAAAAGCGACAAATGTTCAGGTAAAATTGAGACGCGTGTTTCGGGTAGGGATTCTTTTAAAATTCCAATAACCATAGTATCGAGATATGGCTCTAAGGTATTAAAAATTTAAAACCTTATGGTAAAATATTGCTTTTCTTTAAAATCAGGACTAAAAAAAACCAGTCCAATAAAAAAAAGATCTATCGTTAATGTAACGGATGGTTGCTGCTGAATTTCTGACCATGCTTCCTCCATTTCCCGGCTCCAATGAATATCATCAAAAATAAAAATAGATGCCGGTGAGGATTTCTTTTGTAACTCAAAAAAATAGTGAAGCGTTGCGTTTTTTCTGTGATTTCCATCAACAAAGGCAAGGTCGACGAATTCTATTTTATCAAGCGTTGATAAAAATGTATCCTTAAAATTTCCGAGGGTTAATTTGATGTTTTGAAAGCCCAATTTTGAAAAATTACTTTCAGCAATGTTGCCAATTTCTTTTGACCCTTCCAAGGTATATATTCCAGGCTTATGATTTGCGCATGCCATATACGACGACGTAATTCCAAATGAAGTGCCCAACTCAATGATGGTTTTTGGCTTATAATAATTCACGATACGAAAAAGAAGTTTCGCGAATTTTTTGCTTTTCAAGGAAGACCTGGCAATGGTGCTTATTTTTCTTTTATTGGAAGGCATTATTGCAGAACCTGCTCCAAAATCTTCCACTTCAATAATTGTTTGGTCGCGAAGAAGCTGCGAGCGCAGCGATTCAATCTTCGCATAACATTCATATTGTTTTTTATCATTTAATACATGAATTATAAAATCGAAAACAAAAGGAGAATGCATGCCATGGCCATTGCCACTTTTGGCATTTATAAAATAACGGAGATATTTTTTAGTGATCTCAAAGGAGGAATACATGCATTTATTTATGTTGCAGAAGTTTTAATTTCCCAAACTTCAAATGTGTAGGCATAATTATTTTTTTCATCGGCGGGAAAAGATTGTTGATCGATCAATTTCCATTTTTCCTTATCAATTTCAGGATAAAAAGTGTCACCATCTATCGTGGCATGTACTCTTGTTAAATATATTTTTGAAACAATATTTATTGTTTGTTTGAAAATTTCGCCACCGCCAATTATAAAAATTTCTTTTGCGTCACTTTCTTTTGCTTTTGCAATGGCATCATCAATATTATTTACCACAAAAACATCCTCAGGTTGCCAGTTGGTTTTTTTTGTAACAACAATATTTACCCGGCCCGGCAATGATTTTTTTAAGGACTCATAACTTTTCCTTCCCATAATTACCGGCATTCCCCAGGTCTTATTTTTAAAATATTTGAAATCGTTAGGCAGGTGCCATGGCAATTCATTTTTAGCGCCAATAACATTATTTTCAGATGCAGCTACTATGTGAGAAAGCATGGTAATAATTGATAATTGATAATTGTCTACACTGCCACAGGGGCTTTAATTGCCGGATGGCTTTGGTAATTTAATAATTCGAAATCTTCATATTTAAAATTAAAAATATTTTTTACTGATGAATTTATTTTCATTTCCGGAAGTGGAAAAGGTTTTCTTGTAAGTTGCAATTCTGCCTGTTCAAAATGATTATTATATAAATGAACATCGCCAAAAGAATGAATGAATTCACCGGCTTCCATATCGCAAACCTGGGCGATCATCATAGTAAGCAACGCATAAGACGCAATGTTGAAGGGAACTCCAAGAAATAAATCGGCACTTCGCTGATATAACTGGCAGGATAATTTTCTCCGGCCATCTTCACCGGAAAGGGTTGTATAAAATTGGAACATACAATGGCAAGGCATTAGATTCATTTGTGGCAAGTCCGCAACATTCCAGGCGCTTATGATCATGCGCCGGCTATCGGGATTTGTTTTTAATTGGTGAATTAATTCAGAAACCTGGTCAATAACTTTTCCATCCACGCCTTGCCAGCTTCGCCATTGTTTACCGTA
>JBDTKB010000281.1:0-13554 GCA_039935555.1 Ginsengibacter sp.
ATACATTTCTGTCTTTACTTCATCCCAACTGAGCCCGGCGTTTAGGTCATTATTTAATATGTCATACCAGGCTTCGGCATGATATTGCATATCATTTATCATAGTTCCATTCAAATCAAAAATAAAAGCTACTTCTTGCATCAATGTAGGATTAAGGGTTTCAGATCAAAGGATACAAAAAAGCAAATTTAATTATAGGATACCTTGTAAATGGTTTCACTGTGATATTTTTCACCAGGTTTTAAGATAGTTGAGGGAAAATTTGGCTTATTCGGCGAATCAGGGAAGTGCTGGGTTTCGAGGCACAGTGCTGAATGCTGTTTTAAGGGAATGCCGCCGCGGTTGATAAATGTGCCGTCTAAAAAATTACCGGTATAAAACTGCAACCCGGGCTCGGTAGTATATATTTCCATTTTTCTGCCACTAACCGTGTCCGTTAGTTCTGCAACTTTTTGTAAACTCGTATCTTTTTTATTCAATACCCAATTGTGATCATACCCGCCTTTTACAGAATCAATATCTTTTCCAATCATTTTAGCAACTGTAAAATCGAAAGGAGTTCCTTTTACGGATTTGATTTCTCCTGTAGGAATCAAACTAGTGTCAACGGGTGTGTATTTATCTGCGTCAATCATTAAACTGTGGCTGAGAATTGTATTCGATGGATCTCCCGTCAAATTAAAATAGCTGTGATTAGTTAAATTAACAGGCGTGGCTTTATCGGTTACGGCACTGTATTCAATTTTTAATCCATCATCATTTGTTAGTGTGTAATTGACATTTACATCAAGATTTCCCGGAAAACCTTCTTCACCATCTTTACTTAAATAATGAAGCGATAAGGAAGGTATACTATCATTGGTTATCGACGCATCCCACACCACTTTATCAAATCCTTTCAAACCTCCATGCAACGTGTTTTTGCCATTATTGGCCGCAAGCTGATAGGTTTTACCACCAAGTGAGAAATTCGCATTTCCGATTCGATTTCCATAGCGCCCTATCAATGCCCCAAAGTAAGGGGGACTTTCCAAATACTGCCGCAAGCTGTCAAACCCAATGATGATGCTCGATCTTTTCCCGTTTTTATCAGGGCAAATAAAAGAGGTTACCGTGCCTCCATAATTGGAAATAGTTACCTGGTTGCCTTTACTGTTCGTCAAAGTAAAAAGAACGATTTTCTTGCCATCGAATTCACCCCAATCTTTTTTGGTAATTCCTTGTTTTGTGGAGTCCGTTAGGTTTTCTGAGGTAGTATTATTTTTACTACTATTATTACAAGAGGCAATAGCGAATGCCATAAAAATTAATGGCAAAATCTTTTTGTATTGATTCATTTGATTGATTTTATTTTTTGATTTTTAGAAGACTATTGAAAAAATTTAGCAGCACGCATTTTTTTATTTTTTGTCATTTGCATTGTGAAAAATTATCCTGAATGCCGCTGCATTTTCTGAAGCGTACTTTTTCGGCGGCTTTATTTCAAGAGCATTTTTTTTCTGCGACCAGGTCAACTTTTCTGCGCTACCGATTAATTCAACCGTTGCAATTTTATTATTAATATTTTTTGATGAAAGGGCGTGTACGACAATTGATTCTTTCGGTGAAGGCAAGGCAAGGGTGATCACATATAAGGTGTCAGATTTTGCAGTGAAACGAATATCTTTTGATGTAAAATCCTTTTGCATTTTAAACTCCCCACCACCAGATTCAGTTGGTCCCTCGCCAAATATTTTCCACGGGCGTGTACCATAAATTGCTTCACCATTTACATCAAGCCATTGCCCGGTACCCAACAAAACATTCGTTTCTTCATCAGTGATCGTGCCGTCAGACCTTGGGCCAATATTTAGTAAAAGGTTGCCATTTTTACTTACAATATCAATAAGGTTCGTGATTACATATTGCGCCGTTTTGAAGTTGTTATCATTGGTAAATCCCCAGGATCTATTACCAATAGCATCATCTGTTTGCCATGCCAGATCTCTTATTCCTGCTAACTTTCCACGCTCCAGATCAAGAACGGCAGCGCTATCAGGATAAGCATCGTGTTTATAATTTATTACTACTTCCTTCCCTAACGCTTTGGCATTGTTGTAATAAAATGCCGCGAATGATTTCCTGTATGGCTCCAATTCCTTTTGAGCAATCCACCAATCGAACCAAACCAAGTCCGGATGATATTTGTTTACCAGCTCTACATCGCGCAACAACCAATCATTCATAAATTCCGGTGACATTGGCGATCTATCCTCGTTAGCCTTTGTTCCATCTATGTTTACCGCCGGACCGTAAAAGTCGGCATAAGAAGAATCATTTACATCTGAATCAAAAGTTCGGCCACCACCCATGAACCACCAATGTTCAATTCGATGTGACGAAACTCCAAAGAACAACCCTGCTTTACGGCTTGCCTTTTCCAAATCACCAACAATATCTCTTTTAGGGCCCATTAAAAAAGCGTTCCACCTGGTGAGCGATGAATTATACATTGCAAACCCGTCATGGTGCTCAGCAACAGGTACAATATATTTTGCACCCGATTTTTTAAAAAGATCTACCCATTTTTCAGCATCAAATTTTTCTGCCTTAAACATTGGAATAAAATCTTTGTAACCAAATTTACTCTGTGGGCCGTAGGTTTCTACATGATGTTTATAAACTTTTGAATCCTTTAAATACATCAGCCTTGGATACCATTCACTTTCAAATGCAGGCACCGAATAAACGCCCCAATGAATAAAAATTCCAAATTTTGCATCCCGAAACCAGGCTGGAATCTGGTAGTGATCCAATGATTGCCATGTCGGCTGAAACTTTGGCTCCTGCGCGGGAACGCGGCTCGAAAAGGAAAAAAATATAGCTATAACTATAACGGCTATTCGATAATTCTTCATTTTATTTTATTTTGACATTATAATTTAACCCCTTTGTAAATGACTTTAAAATGATTTATAAAACTCCATTGCCTCATTTATTACTTTAACTCAAGTACCAACACTGAAAATGGCGGCAGTTGTACAGTCAATTCATCGCCTTTTAAAGAGGCTCCTTTAAAGTTCTGCGGTACTATTTTCTCCGGATCTTCAAATGTATTATGATCCTGTACATTTTTAGAAGTTAATATTCTGCCACTTACTTTGCTATATTTTTTACCATCAATTTTTATACTAACGGTTTCAGCTTTTTTTGTATTAATATTCGTAAGCGAAATATGTATGAGCCCGGTAGAGTCCTTTGATGCTGAACCAGACACTGATGGTAAACTTTCATTTCCATAAATATAATTATCCGTTTTTATTTCAAGTGGCAACAGCATTGCATCCTGGTGCACATTGTACATTTCCATTACGTGATACGTAGGCGTCAAAATTATTTTTTCTTTATTAGTCAAAATAACAGCCTGCAAAACGTTTATAGTTTGTGCCAAATTTGCCATGCGTACGCGATCAGAATGATTGTTGAAAATGTTTAAGGTCATGCCGGCAATCATCGCATCGCGCATAGTATTTTGCTGGTACAAAAATCCGGGATTTGTTCCCGGCTCAACATCATACCAGCCACCCCACTCGTCCACAATCAAGGCAATCTTTTTTTGCGGATCATATTTATCCATAATCTCAGAATGCTTTGTAACCAATTCTTCCATTCGCCACGCAGACTTTAAGGTTTGAAAATATTGTTGCTCTGTGAAGTCAACCGCAGGCCCTTTATGGTTCCATTCTATCACCGCATAATGATGAAGACCTGTACCTGAAAGCATATTGTGCGGAATATCTCGCATTAATACTTCCGTCCAATGATAATTATCGTCACTGGCTCCTGAGGCAATGCGAAACAAGCCATGTGTGTTCGTCCAATCAGTCATGAACGTGGCATACTGTTTATAAATATTTACATAAAATTCCGGCGTCATATTTCCACCGCATCCCCACACTTCATTTCCAACACCCCAATATTTTACATTCCATGGCTTATCGCGACCGTTCTTTCTTCGCCAATCAGACATAGGGCTTTTGCCATCAAAATTTACATATTGTAACCATTGCGATAATTCCTGAACGGTGCCGCTTCCAACGTTACCAGCAAGATATGGATCAGCACCAAGGCGCTCACACATGTTTAAAAAATCATGTGTGCCGAAACTGTTATCTTCTGTTACGCCTCCCCACCAGGTATTAACCATAGCCGGCCTTTGACCTTTTGGACCAACTCCATCTTTCCAATGGTAAGTATCTGCGAAACAGCCGCCAGGCCAGCGTAACAAAGGAATTTTAATTTTTCGTAACGCAGCAATTACATCATTTCTCACGCCCTCAGTATTCGGGATGGTTTTATTAGAATCGCCGACGTAAAAGCCATCATAAATACAGCGACCAAGATGCTCAGCGAAATGACCATAAATATTTTTATTGATTTTTTGTTTTACAGAATCAGTATTTAATTCCATCGTTGTTTGCGCCGAAATGCAAGACGCCAGGACTGTACCAATAATACTAAGCGGTATAATTTTCTTCATAATAAAACAAATTTTTAAAATTCATATTCAAGCAAGAAAGGAAATGAACTTTTTTGATAAATGAAATAAAGAGGTAAATTAAAATTTATAGTTAATAAAAAATAATTTTAGTTGATTCGACTTTTCGATATGATTTATCAGGGCAATGACCAAAAAAAAGAAGAATGATATCTATTTGAAAAGCAAATAAATTTAAAAATAAATCACTAAGATCATTAAATTTTATTTGTGCCATCATCTATCGAAACAATATGAGCGTCAGTTTTTTGCCCGGTATGTTTAAAATATTTTGCAGATATTTCTTCTATTAGTCCCGCAACCGCCTCTTCTTTTACCAAATTAATTGTGCAACCACCAAAACCTCCGCCCATCATTCTTGCGCCCAATACCGATTCATGATTTCTAACACAATCAACGAGGTAATCAAGTTCATCACAACTAACGCCATACATTTCACTAAGACCTTCGTGTGTCTCAAACATTTTTCTGCCCATGGCCGCAATATTTCCATGCCGAAGATCTTCGCACGCGAGCAGTAGCCTGTTTATTTCCTGCACAATAAAACGAGCCCGCCTATCTATAAGTTCGTCTTTTGGTAAAACATATTTATCCAACATCGCTTCAGTTACATCCCGCAGAGAATTAACCCCTGGCAAATATTCGTTGATCCATGCAACGGCTTGCGTACATTCTTTTCTCCGGGTGTTATATTCAGATGATGCCAGTGAATGTTTTACTTTTGAATCAAACAATAATATTTTTAATCCTTCCAGTTTAAAAGGGACGTAATCAAAATCCAATGACCTGCAATCTAGTTTTATCACATGGTCTTTTTTGCCCATCATAGAAGCAAACTGGTCCATAATTCCGCACATGACTCCGGGATATTCATGTTCGGCGCTTTGGGCCATTTTTACCATTTCAATTTTACTAATACCAGCCTGGAGCAATTCATTTAAAGCAAAGATGGTAGCGCATTCAACGGCGGCTGAAGATGATAACCCGGCGCCAATTGGAACGTCGCTCATAAGTACAGCGTCGAAGCCTTTTAAAGCAATTTTTTTATGTTGAAATTGTGCAGCAGCACCCAAAATATAATTTGGCCAGCTTACATCTCTAATTGGTTTAAGATCATTTATTGAGATGGAAAATTTTTCATTAAGATCGTCAGCCACCAGGTAAATCTCATCATCATCACGCAGGGATATTGCTAAATAAGCAGCTTTATCTATTGCTGCCGGCAATACAAAACCATTATTATAATCCGTATGTTCCCCGATAATATTTATACGGCCGGGCGATCTTACAACTAAAGGAACTCCACCAAAAAGCTGTGTATATTTTTGCGTTATTTTATTCTTCATTTGTAAAAATAATTATACCAATTGAGATAAAAACAATTTGAATAAAATAACCGTTAGCCTGTAACTCAAAAGTTATAAACCATATAAATTATTCATCTTACATGGCGAAGTAAAAGTAGCTTTGTTCGGATTGCAAAAAATAAGCGAATGCAGTATGATCAAATAAATATATGGAAGTAAACTTTTTTTGTCCACGATGGGGATCCGAAGATTTAAGCTGGAATGATTTTATTGTGAAAGCAAAAAGTGTTGGCTATAATGGAATTGAAGTTGGCTTGCCTCATGATATTTCTCCTGAAACTTTGGATGAAATATGGAACCTTGCTGCTAAATATTCTATGCTGATTATTCCGCAGCATTACGACACGTACGAGGCGAATTTTCAGAAGCACAAAGTTGCGTATTCCAAATGGTTTGAAAAACTCAAACCGTTTCCTGCCATAAAAATAAACTCTCAAACAGGAAAAGACTTTTTCAATTTTGAACAAAATTATTCTCTAATAAAAGTTGCTGAAAAATTTACTGAAGAAACAGCCACACCCGTTTTTCATGAAACACATCGTAATAAATTTTCGTTTGCGGCACACATTACAAACGAATATTTAATTAAGGTCTCCTCTTTGCAACTAACGCTGGATATATCGCATTGGGTTTGTGTCGCGGAATCATTTTTAGAAGATCAATCTGAAGCGGTTGAACTCGCCATTGCAAGAACGGAACATGTGCATTGCCGTGTTGGCTATACTGAAGGTCCGCAAGTTCCTGATCCCCGCTTAACCCTGTGGCATCCGGCATTACAGGCGCACCTCAAATGGTGGGATCAAATAGCAGCACGAAAAAATATTGAAAAAAAAATGCTGACCATAACTCCTGAGTTTGGTTCATTTCCTTACATGGTGCCGTTGCCTGAAAATAATGAACCGATTTGCAACCAATGGGATGTAAATGTTTATATGATGAACTTATTGAAAGAACGATACTGTTAGAAAAGATGACAACACTTACCACGATGCAAATTAGACAGCGACTAGATAAATTTGAAGTACTTAAACCAGTCTGAATAAAAAATTTAATGTACCAGGCCCTAAATAAAAAATATAATTATTTTATGAATAGTTTTATAGCCACGATTACAATCACAAATAAATTTTAAATAAGAAATGCAATTAAAACAAACATGGCGCTGGTTTGGCCCGCATGATCCTGTAAGTTTAAAAGACATTCGGCAAACAGGCGCAGAAGGTATTGTATCTGCACTCCATGATATTCCACATGGAGATGTATGGCCTTTGGATAAAATTAAAAAGCATAAGGAAATCATCACGGCTGCAGGGTTTAATTGGGAAGTGGTTGAAAGTGTTACCATTCACGAATCAATAAAAACAAGAACCGATAAATTTCAAAACTACATTGATGCCTATAAACAAACTTTGCGCAATCTTGCTGCCTGTGATATTAAAATTGTTACGTATAACTTTATGCCGGTAAACGACTGGACAAGGACAGAGCTAAATTTTGAAATGCCCGACGGATCAAAAGCCTTGTACTTTAGCTGGTTTGATCTTGCTGTTTTTGATCTTTATATTTTAAAAAGGAAAAATGCGGCAGCATCCTATTCCAATGTAATTCTCTCTAAAGCAAAATTACTTTTCAAAGAATATTCAGCGAGCCAGTTAAATCGAATAGCCGAAACCGTTATGTTTGGAATTCCCGGAGAAAAAAAACAAACCGTTCAGCAAATGCGGAAGAAAATTGAATTGTATTCGGAGATCGATCATGCCATTCTTCGTGAAAATTTAAAATATTTTCTAAGTGAAGTTTGCCCGGTTGCTGATGAATGTAAAATCAAGCTTGCCATACATCCTGATGATCCGCCATTTGATATTTTAGGTTTACCACGAATAGTAAGTACGGCGGCAGACATAAAATTTATTCTTTCTTCAACAAAAAACAAAAGTAATGGCATTTGTTTCTGCACAGGTTCATTAGGCGCATCAGTCCGTAACAACTTGCCTGAACTTGCCAAAACTATCGGAAAGCGCATGCACTTTGTTCATCTTAGAAATACGCGGAGGGATGGAGACGGAAACTTTTATGAGGCGGATCATTTAGACGGAGACACAGATATGTATGCCGTTCTAAAAGAAATACTGAAAATACAACAAGAGGTTAAAAAAGCCATTCCTTTCAGGCCGGATCATGGTCACCTGATGTTGGATGATATGAAAAAAGAAACAAATCCCGGATATTCCTGCATTGGAAGAATGCGCGGGCTCTCTGAATTGAGGGGACTTCAAATGGGAATTTATAAGTCAATGATTCAAAATGGATCAAGAATATTATCACAAAAATAATTTATGTTGAAGAAAAGTTTAATCATCTGTACTATCCTTATCTCATTTAGTTGTTGCGATGCACAAAAAATAACAAGCTCGTTGTCACCACTTATTTCTGTTAGTTGGATTAATAATAATTTGAAAGATGCAAGCAACAATTACCAGTTTTTAATGCAGCATGTTCCCGATGGAGTCATGCCTCTTTCCTTTGCAAACGACAGTCTTAAAACATGTAATTCCGGTAATTGGGTTGCTGGTTTTTACCCCGGTACCTTGTTATATTTATTTGAGGGAACAAAAGATAGGATACTCTACCAGGAAGCCTTGCGTAAAATACCTTTGATGGAGAAGGAGCAATATAACACGGAAACGCATGACCTGGGTTTTATGATGTATTGCAGCTACGGCAACTTAAACCGGCTTACACCAAAATATAAATACAAAAAGATCCTGATGAATTCAGCCCGGTCTTTATCATCACGGTTTAATGCAAAAGTTGGGTGTATACGATCGTGGGGAAGTTCAAACGATACATCAGAATTTAGAGTTATTATAGACAATATGATGAATCTTGAATTGCTGTTTTGGGCAGCGAGAGAAAGCAAAGATTCATCATTTTATAAAATTGCCATTACTCATGCGAACACAACTTTAAAAAATCATTTCAGAAAAGATTATAGTTCTTATCATGTGGTGGTATACGATCCGCAAACAGGAAAGGTTATAAAAAAACAAACTGCCCAGGGTGCAGCGGATGAATCTGCATGGGCGAGAGGGCAGTCCTGGGGATTGTATGGATACACGCTTATGTATAGAGAAACAAAAGACAAAAAATATTTGAGCCAGGCTCAACATATTGCCGCATTTATTTTAAACAATCCAAACCTACCGGCGGATAAAATACCTTATTGGGATTATGACGCCCCGGGCATTCCCGGTACTTACAGAGATGTATCTTCCGCAGCAATCATGGCGTCGGCGTTAATAGAGTTGGCAGGCTATAGCGATAAAGTTCTGCGAAAAAAATATTTAGATAATGCCGCCATTATTTTAAAATCACTTTCATCTCCCGAATATAAAGCAACCACAAAAGAAGCTGGTGGATTTTTATTAAAGCACAGCGTTGGCAATTTAAATGCACATGCTGATGTGGATGTTCCGCTACCTTATGCCGATTACTACTATGTTGAAGCCCTGTTACGTTATAGGAATATTTTGAAGTAGTATCCTTTTTATACAAATTTAAAAGTGATTTAAAAAAATAAAATTCCTAAAATTGGCGTTGCACAAGGCATCGGTAAGCATTAATGCTTTATATTTGCAACGTTGTTTCAATTAATAATAACAAAGAGAAAGCAAATTTGTGTATAATTTGCAGGATTCTTAGCAGAGAACATGAATAAATTTTTTTATAAGGCGCCGAACTTTAAGACATTTAGTTCTATACTGTTACTCCTCGTTTTTACGTTAGGCATCACTCCTAAAAAAACACTTCATAATTGGTTTGCAAATCATACAGACAGCACTTTAAAAATTCCGGATGGCAAAACGCAGCAGTTAACCAAAGCCGGGTTTAATTGCAATTGTGAGAACCTGGTAGCCGAGTCGCATTTTATTTCACCATCAATTCCTTTATTAGTAGATATTTTTTCGGCTCATTCCTTTTTTTCCGTTCAGGAGCCATCCTTTATTTCCCAATCACTTTTCCACAATAATCTTCGTGGGCCGCCTTTAAAATTTTAATTGCATTTTTTCTATTATCAATAAAATTCTCCATGAGAATTTTGATAGTGCATTATAAATTTTAAAATCAATCAATGAAAAAAAATTACTTCCTGCCTTTTATCTTTATTATTATTATTATTATCGGAAGTTTCAATTCCATCCAAGGGCAAACAAATTATACAAAAAATATTTCGGTAACGATTACACTTTCCGGTAAGGTAACCGCAGCCAGTACTGGGTTACCACTGCCAAGTGCCAGTATTTATATCCCTGATTTAAAGGTTGGCGCTACAGCAGATGTAAATGGAAATTATTCAATTCGTAATATTCCAGAGGGCAATTATTTAGTTCAAGTGGGTTATGTAGGTTACCAGAATATGGTAAAAAAAATATCCTTAAATGGAAACACTTCGTCTGATTTTGCATTGGAAATTGCGGTGACTGAGGAAAGTGAAATAGTAATTACGGGAAGTTCAAAAGCTACAACGATTAGAAGAAATCCTATTCCAATAATTTCTATCAGCAAACAATATCTTCAGCAAAATTTAAGCACAAATATTATTGATGCCATTGCAAGAGTTCCCGGCGTAAGTGCAGTAACTACCGGTCCAAATGTTTCAAAACCATTTATAAGAGGTTTAGGCTTCAATCGTATTCTCACTTTGTACGATGGCGTAAGGCAGGAAGGCCAGCAGTGGGGAGATGAACATGGAATAGAAGTTGACCAGAATATGGTAGATAAGGTGGAGGTTGTAAAGGGGCCCGCAAGTTTGATTTACGGCTCTGACGCAGTAGCCGGTGTTGTTAATCTTTTGCCCGCCAACCCGCCACCTGATGGAAAAACCATTGGAAATGTATCTACAGAATATCAAACCAACAATGGCCTTACAGAAAGTTCTGCAATGGTTGCCGGGAACAAAAATTCCATAACGTGGATGGGTAGAGGTTCTTTTAAAACAGCCACAAATTATCGTAACAGCATTGACGGAAGGGTGTATAATACCGGGTTCAGGGAACTTGATTTTAGTGGTTCTGCTGGTATTAACAGGTCGTGGGGTTATTCGCATTTGGGAGTTTCTACTTTCAACGACCTCCAGGAAATACCTGATGGCAGCAGAGATTCAGCATCAAGAAGATTTACAAAACAAATTACCGAAGCAGATACTTTACGGCCAATCGTTTCTGACGAAGAATTAAAATCTTATAAAATTACCGCGCTTCACCAACGCGTTCAGCATTACAGAATTTATAGTTCCAATAATTTTACACTTGGCAATGCACGGCTTGAAATAAACCTGGCCTACCAAAAAAATATACGACAGGAATTTAGCCACCCGCAGGCTTCAATTGCAGGATTGTACCTAACGCTCAACACTTTTACTTATGATGCAAAATATTATTTTGCAGAAAAAAAAGGATGGAGCGTTACAGCCGGGCTCAACGGCATGTATCAAACAAACAATGTTGATAAGGGCACAGACTTTATCATACCATCTTATAATCAATTTGATATCGGCCCATTTATTTTCGCAAAAAAGACGATTGATAAACTGGAAATTGCAGGCGGCGTTCGATACGATTTAAGACAATTTAATAACCAGGCTTTGTACACTAAACCGGATATTTCCACCGGTTTTGACAGACCTGTTTACGGCCAGGATACAACCGGCGCCGACAATCCCTTTTATGCATACAAGCACACATTTTCGGGGGCTAGCGGAAGCATGGGATTGTCTTACCGCTTTTCAAATCATTTCACAGGTAAGGTTAATATTGGGCGGGGATACCGGGCTCCTAATATTTCTGAAATTTCCGCAAACGGAGTTCATCCCGGTACCAATACTTTTCAAAAAGGCAACCTGGATTTCAAACCGGAATTTAACTGGCAGGAAGATGTAGGCCTGAATTATTTTTCAAAACACGTAACGATAGACGCAAGTGTTTTTGACAATAACATAAAAAACTATATCTACAATCAAAAAGTGTCGAGCAGTGCAGGCCAGAATACTGTCATTGACACTTTTCAATTCGCCGCTTCGCGGGCAAACCTATATGGCGGCGAACTATCGGTAGATATTCATCCGCACCCGCTTGATTGGCTTCATTTTGAAAATTCGTTGTCAATAGTTTACGGCAATAATGAATGGCCTAATAACCAGGCAAAACTTTCAGACAGCGCCAAATATCTTCCGTTAATTCCGCCCCTTCATACTTTTTCTGAATTAAGAGCTAACATTAAAAAAGTATCATCAGTTATTGCAAACGCTTTCGTTAAGGTTCAATTGGAATATTATGCCCCACAAAACAGGGCGTACCTGGCATACAATACGGAGACAACAACCCCGGGATATAAATTATTCAACGCAGGTTTTGGCGGGGATTTAACTAACAGAAAAGGACACACGATTTTAACATTCGCGGTATTGGGCGATAACTTATTTAATCTTGCGTATCAATCTAATATGAACCGGCTTAAATATTTTGAGCCTTATCCGAATGATCCAAGGCCTTACCACGGCATTTATAATATGGGAAGAAATTTCAGTATTAAAATTAACGTTCCACTTAATTTTAATTAGGCCTTTTTACTCTATATTTCTAAAGGAGTGATTTGCTCAATTGCAATTTCACTCCTTTTTTTTATGTCAATTTTGGATAAAAAAAAATTAATCAGTTGGCGTGTAACCGTAGTAGTTATATCATTTATTTTTTTATTCATCCCCACAATGAAAGTAACTTTTTATCCATTTTAATTATACCAGTTAAGCAAAACTCATTTCAGAAATGAGATATTAAATGGGATATTATTTGACAAAAAAAAGGTATAATCTTTATTGATCATGCCTAAATATGTCAGAGTCAAAAATTAGTAGCTTTCAATTTCAGCCATTTTTCTTTTCGATGTAGCTTTATATTTCTGCATATTGGACGAGGTATTTTCCAGGCATTGGCAAGCCTCTGTTTTAGTGAATTGTTGAGCACTCCAAACGTAATCCAGCACAACAACCTCTCCGGTTTCAAAACCAAGGGCAGTTAAATAATTCCAGGAACAATCTCTATTAAGATCGCTGGTGATTTTTGATGTGGCTTTCGGAAAGGCAATCCATAATTTCCCTTCAGGATGAAGGGCTGGACAAACTTCTGCAAGAATTTGATAAAGCTGCTTGGAATTCAGAGCAAAAACAAGCGCATAATCAATCTTGCGGGTCTTCAAAAGTGGAGTTACATTTTTAGAAAATGAAAGTTTAGAAAACTGTTTTTCGATTGTAGAAGGAAGACCTTGAATTAACAGATTTTTTTCATCCTCTAATTGCAATTTTTCAAACAATGTTTGAGACATAAGCGAAGCAAAATTTAAGGTTAAAAAATAAGTCCTATAAACGCTGCACCCCTGTATATCATTGGGTTGGAATATTTTTTTATTAAAACCAAAGATGCAGAAAAGACAGGTGCAAAAGTACAAAAAATTTTGCTTATGACCAATAATTTTCTACAACGGATTTTGCAAAGAAGTGAAAAGAATAAATTATTACATCTAATTCTTTGTAGTTGCCTGTCGGTAATATTTCATTGCTTCCGGCATATATGTTTTTAATTTTTCGATTCGATT
>JBDTKB010000282.1:0-13124 GCA_039935555.1 Ginsengibacter sp.
CAAGGCTGGCAAAAGTTTTCAATTGCGGTATTTATATTTTTGATGCATCCAATCCTTTGTGGAAAATTGATAAATGGAAGAAAGATTGCGAAGAATTACATTTGCATTTTCATTCTGTTCCTGAGCAAGGTGCATTCGTAACAGATCTATAAAGCTCAATTTCTCTTAACATTTTATGCAAAAAAAAATTCAATCTGCACTCATCTCAGTTTATTATAAAGATGGGCTTGACCAAATAATAGCATTACTTCAAAAACATAATATCAAGATTTATTCAACCGGTGGCACTCAAAAATTTATTGAAGAAAAAGGTGCTACATGTATTCCGGTTGAATCGCTTACCGGCTTTCCTTCCATCCTTGGCGGAAGGGTTAAAACGTTGCATCCTTCTGTATTTGGCGGCATATTGGCGAGGCGCGAAATGGACAGCGACCTCGAGGAAATGAAACAATACAATATCCCTGAAATTGATTTAGTGATTGTAGATTTATATCCTTTTGAGGAGACCGTTAGAACAACAAACGAGGAAAAATCTATCATTGAAAAAATAGACGTTGGCGGCCCGTCCATGATAAGAGCTGCGGCTAAAAATTTTGCAAGCGTTTTGGTTATTGCCGATAAAAGCAATTATAAAGATCTGGAAAATATTTTGTCCAAAGAGGTTGCAGAAACGTCGTTGGAGGAACGAAAACTTTTTGCAGCAAAAGCTTTTGACGTCTGTTCCGGGTATGATATGGCTATTTCAAATTATTTTAATAAAACTTCGTTTTTAAATCCTTTTGTTTCAGAAATGAAAGTGTTACGCTATGGTGAAAACCCGCACCAACACGCTTCTTTTTCAGGAGATTTATCAATCGTTTTCGACCAGTTAAATGGTAAAGAACTTTCCTATAATAATTTGGTAGACGTTGACGCTGCTTTTCAAATTATTCATGAGTTTATTATCGGCGAAAATAAACTGGTAACTTTTGCAATTATAAAACATACAAATGTTTGTGGTATTGCACAACGGCAAAGCACCAACGAAGCTTTCAATGCTGCATTAGCAGGTGACCCTGAAAGTGCTTTCGGCGGCGTATTAATTTCAAATGATATTATTGATAAAAAAACTGCTGATACGTTAAATAGTTTATTCTTTGAAGTATTGATTGCACCTGCTTTTAAAGAAGACGCCTTAGAAGTACTTCAATCTAAAAAGAATAGAATTCTTCTCCGCTCGAAAACATTTGCAAGCGAAAAACAAATGTCAAAAACAATTTTAAATGGAATTTTATCACAGGATTTTGATGAAGGAAATTTTGCAGAATGGAAAGAAGAAGGTGGCAGAAATTCATCGGATGAAGAAAAAGAAGATTTGATTTTCGCAAATCTTGTTTGCAAGCATTTAAAAAGTAACGCAATTGCAATTATAAAAAATCAACAATTAATTGGAAAAGGTTGCGGACAAACTTCACGCATTGATGCGCTGAAACAAGCACTCACAAAGGCAACACAATTTGAATTCGATTTGAAGGACTCTGTTGTTGCAAGTGACGCTTTTTTTCCTTTTGATGATTGCGTAAAGATTGCGCACGAAGCGGGCGTGAGTGCATTTATTCAGCCAGGCGGTTCCATTAGAGATAAAGATTCAATTGAATATTGTAAACAAAATAATCTCGTTATGATAATTACCGGATTGCGGCATTTCAAACACTAAAAATAAATTCTCTGCTCAAAAAACCAAACTAGCTATTTAATCTTTCCTTCCACATTTCATTAAATGTCTTTTTACTAAAATTCAATTCTGAACGATGTTTATTCCAATCCTTAAATAGTTTATTTACAAGCTTGGTTTTCAAGCCACCATTTGTCATATTCATCATTCCTCTTTTTAAGGAAGCCATTTTCCATAATCTCCATGCCATCCTTTCAGAAAAAGTGGTCATGCCTTCGTCCACACTTTCCTTTCGGTTCAACAATAATAATTCATGTAGATTAATTTTTACTGCACATACTTCCGTGCAATTTCCGCATAAGGAAGAAGCGAAGCTGAGGTGCTTATATTCTTCCATTCCCTGCAAGTGCGGAGTAATAACGCTTCCAATGGGGCCGCTATAAGTAGCGCCGTAAGAATGGCCTCCAATGTTTTTATATACGGGACAAGCATTGAGGCAGGCACCGCATCTTATGCAATAAAGGCTTTCACGTTGTTTGGGATCGGCCAAAATCGTAGAGCGGCTATTATCCAACAATATCACATACATTTCCTCCGGGCCGTCGGTTTCATTTGCCTGTCTTGCACCTGAAATAATGCTGCTATAGACGGTAACCTTTTGCCCGGTTCCAAAAGTGGCTAACAAAGGCCACATTATTGCCAGGTCTGTTACGGATGAAATAACTTTTTCAATACCAACAATCGCAATATGTGTTTTTGGCCATGCCATGCTAAGGCGCCCATTTCCTTCATTTTCTGTTATAGCAATGGCGCCTATATCGCTAATGATAAAATTGGCACCTGTAATTCCTACTTCAGCCTGAACATATTTTTCTCTTAATTTTTCCCGCGCAACAAGCGTTAACTCCTGGGGGGAAAGTTTTGATGGCGTGCCCAATTTTTTTTCAAATAGTTTGGCGACATCCTCTTTGCTTTTATGCATTGCTGGTGTTACAATATGGTACGGCGCCTCACCATCCAATTGCTGAATATATTCGCCGAGATCTGTTTCCACGCTTTCGATATTATTTTCAGCTAAAAAGGAATTCAAATGAATTTCCTCCGTTACCATGCTTTTACTTTTGACGATAGATTTACAATTTTTTTCTTTACAGATTTTAAGAATTTCGTCTAAGGCTTCCTGTGAGTTCTGCGCCCAAATTACTTTACCACCGCGGCGGGTAAAATTCATTTCAAATTCTTCCAATTTTTGATCAAGTGTTTCAAGCGCTCTCCACTTAATATTTTTTGCTCGTTCGCGCGCAAGATGTGTGTTTTCAAACTGCTGTTTTCCTACAGGCACCACAGAATTGTATTTACCGATATTGTAGTTTATTTTTTGCCTGTGTTCCAGGTCGGCACTTTTAATTGTGCTCTTCGCTATAAATGTTGAAGCATTCTCTGTCATTTTAATTTTCTAATTTTTAAGTACTCCCAATTTTTTTCCAATTTTTGTAAAGGCCGCAATTGCTTTATCCAATTGTGCTTCATCGTGAGCTGCACTTATTTGAACTCTTATCCTCGCTTGACCTTTTGCCACCACCGGAAAAAAGAAGCCAATTACATAGATTCCTTCATCCAGCAAGCTCGCCGCAAAATTCTGCGCGAGTACTGCATCGTAAAGCATTATTGGTACAATAGGATGATCGCCCGGCTTTATGTCAAAACCAGCTTCAGTCATCTTTGTTCTAAAATATTTTGTATTACGCTCAAGCTTATCGCGAAGGTCTGTAGTTTTATTGAGCATATCAAAAACAGCGATGGAAGCACCAACTATACCGGGCGCAACTGTATTACTAAATAAATACGGCCGGCTTCGCTGACGAAGCATTTCAATAATTTCCTTTTTTCCTGTTGTGAAACCTCCGCTTGCACCGCCTAACGCTTTGCCCAATGTGCCAGTAATAATATCAATTCTTCCCATTACATTCCGGTACTCGTGAGTGCCTCGTCCCGTCTTGCCAATAAATCCTGTTGAATGGCTTTCATCAACCATTATAATTGCATCATATTTATCAGCGAGGTCGCAAATTTTATCAAGTTGTGCAATGGTTCCATCCATGCTAAAAGATCCGTCCGTAACAATTATCCGGCTGCGAAGTTGTTGACTTTCTTTCAATTTATTTTCAAGATCATCCATATTATTATGCTCATAACGGTAACGCTGTGCCTTGCATAAACGCACTCCGTCGATAATACTTGCGTGGTTTAAGGCGTCGGAAATAATCGCATCTTCCTCACCAAAAAGCGGTTCAAATACGCCACCGTTTGCATCGAAACAAGCAGCATATAAAATGGTATCTTCTGTGCCCAAAAAGTCCCCGATCTTCTTTTCCAGTTCTTTATGAATATCCTGTGTGCCGCAAATAAAACGAACGCTGCTTAAGCCGTAACCCCGCTCATCCATATATTTTTTTGATGCTTCTATTACGGCCGGGTGGCCTGACAATCCTAAATAATTATTCGCGCAAAAATTCAAAACTTTTTTTCCGCCAACTTCTATTTCGGCCCCCTGCTCGCTGGTAATAATGCGTTCGTTTTTATAGAGTCCGGCAGTTTTTATCTCCTCCAATTCTTTACCAATCCTGGCTGTAAAACTTTTATTCATCCTTTTAATTTTATATTACGCAAACCTACATGAAATGCTTAAATTCCAGATTAGATATAGCCGGTATTTTTAAATTGTAACTTTTTGTTTTCATGTTCGTATAACTATCAAACCAGGCGGCAGTAATTATAATTTACCAAATGCGCATATGACTGAAAAAGAATATAATGAATGTGTAAACCTTTATGCGGATAATGTTTACCGTTTTATTATAAAAAACCTAAGGCATGAAGAAAATGCAAAAGATGTAGTGCAGAGCGCATTCGAAAAGTTATGGATTAACCGGGAAATAGTGGAAAATGAACGAAGCAAATCTTATTTATTTACAGTAGCCTATCATCAAATGATTGATCACATAAGAAAAAATAAAAGAATCAAATTACAAGATGATTTTTCTGATGAAATAAAAACAACGAAACAGCCACATCATAATATAAAAAAAATACTCAATGAAGCTTTAAACAGGTTAAGTGAAACACAACGGAGCCTTGTTTTATTAAAAGATTATGAAGGATATAGCTATGAAGAAATATCCGTAATTACTTCGCTTAGCATAAGCCAGGTGAAAGTATACCTACACCGCGCCAGGATTCAGCTTAAGAATTATTTGGTAAAACCTGAAAACGTGATATAAGATGGACATCAACAGAGATAATTACGAAGAATATTTTTTACTGTTTGCTGATAATGAATTGACAGATTCAGAGAAAGTAGCGGTGATCCTGTTCCTTAAAGAAAATAAAGACCTGGAAGAAGAATTTTCAATGATTCATCACACTATTTCAAAGCCGGAACAAAACATAATTCTTGATGACAAATCATTTTTATTTAAAAATAATTCCCTTTCATTAATCAATGATAAAAATTATGAAGAAATCTTAGTTCTGTATCATGATAATGAATTAACGAATAACGAAAGGAATGAAGTCGAACAGTTTTTATCTAAACATGAATCTTTACAAAATGAATTTGAATTAATTGGCCAGGCGCGTTTAACTGCGGAAAATGAAGTTGTTTATCCCAATAAAAAACTTTTATATAGAAAAGAAAAATCAGGAAGAGTTGTGCCGTTAATGTTTTGGAGGATGCTTGCAGCAGCCGTTTTCATTGGATTTGGCTTATGGATTACAACTTTCTTTTACCAGAAGAAGGCGATCAATCCTTCCAACTCTTCAATGAGTGTTGTATCGGAAAAAAAGATTGTTCCTTCAGTTGGCAAAGGTTTCAAACCGTCAAAAGATTCTTTGAATGATGCTCATTTATTAACCGAAAATTCTCAACCAAATAATCAGCCTGAAGAGGTTGTAAAAGAAAGAACAAAGAAGCCATTAAAGAAAAATATCGGAAACATTACTGCAACAAATGCGATAGTAAAAAAGAAAACAATAGAGCAAAGTACCAAAGCCGTGAAGCCTGCAAAAGATGAACTCGCAATTGATAACCGGAAAGTGAATAATATTACAGAAAGGGAGATTTCTTTAATTGATAAAATACGGCCGGAATTGCAACCAACGCAGAAAGCCATCGACAAAATTTCGGATAACACAGAACCGGTAATGCATGCTCAAACCGTTTCTTATATTCCGGATGAAAAAGAAAATAATCAAAATTATGTCTTCTACAATGTCACCACGGATGAATTTAGAAAAACAAAGGTTGGTGGCTTTTTAAAAAAAGTAAAACGCGTTATTGAAAGAACTAATCCCGTTGGCCGCTTGTTATCCGGAGAAGATCACCAGGTAGTTTCAAACCAGCCTTAATTGATAATCAATACATAAATTTAAATTAATGAAAAAGACAGTTTTTAGTTTTATAGGAGTGTTGTTGGTCGCAGCCTCGTTTGCCCAAACAGATTCAACGGGCATTACCAAAAAAGTTGATACCATCAGGATCGGCGGAATGATCATTGTAAAAAAAGGCGAGCCCAATCAAAAAAATCGTGTAACCGTTAATGTTGGTCATGGTCACCCGCAAGACCATTCTAACATAAGCACCGCATCTTTTATTGTTGATCTTGGGTTTGCTAACTGGGCAGATAAAACAAACTATACATCAGCAACAAGCAACAGTTATATTGTCAATCAACCAGGAGCGGCGCCGCTTGTAGCTAACGATTTTAAACTGAGAACCATTAAGTCTGTCAATGTAAATATTTGGTTTTTTATGCAAAGGTTTAATTTAATCAAACACTATGTCAATCTTAAATATGGCCTTGGGTTAGAATTAAATAATTACCGTTTTAAATCGGCTATAAGTTTAAAAGAAGGCGGCTTAAATCCTTATAATCCATCGCAAAATATTAATCATCCTTTTGTGTTTCGTGATTCAATAAGTTTTTCGAAAAATAAACTGGCGGCTGATTATGTTACCGTTCCACTCATGCTCAATTTTAGAACGAATCCAAATTATTCTGACAAAGGGCTGATGATAAGTGCGGGCGTAAGTATGGGATATTTATACAGCAGTCGTAATAAACAAAAAAGCTCGGGGCGTGGTAAACACAAAAATCGTGGAGATTATGATGTTGAAACATGGAAGTTTTCTTACATCGGCGAACTTGGATTGGGACCAGTTCATTTATATGGATCGTACAGTCCTAATTCTATCTTCAAAAAAGATTTAAGTTTCATGCCTTATAATATTGGCATCAGGCTAAGCAATTGGTAGTAAAATAAATGGATCAAAAATGAAAAATTGCCTGCAAAAAATTGCAGGTTTTTTTATTTACTCAGGTGCATACTTCTTTCCTTATATAAAGTTCTGAAATAGGGATCGCGTAAATCTTTTATAAAACGAATCGATTCGCCTGTAGACTTCATTTCAGGGCCCAGTTCCTTATTTACATTGGGAAATTTATTAAAAGAAAAAACAGGTTCTTTAATCGCAAAACCAGTCAGCTTTTTTTCGAAAGTAAACTCTTTCAATTTAGCTGCGCCTAACATAATTTTAGTTGCAATATTCAAATAAGGAATTTGGTAAGCTTTAGCTATAAAAGGTGTCGTTCGTGATGCGCGTGGGTTTGCTTCAATTACAAATACTTCTCCATTCTTAATGGCAAACTGAATGTTTATCAACCCTTTTATATGTAGAGCCCGCGCTATTTTTTCAGCATATTCTTCCATTGTATGCACGATCAACGGAGATAAATTAAATTCAGGAAGTACGGCATTACTATCACCGCTATGAATTCCGGCCGGCTCAATATGTTCCATAACGCCCATTACATGAAAATCTTCTCCATCGAAAATGGCATCAATTTCCGCTTCCTGGCAGCGATCTAAAAAATGATCAATTAAGATTTTATTATTGGGTAAATGCTTCAATAAACTAAGCACGCCTTTTTCCAACTCTTCATCATTTAAAACGATGCGCATTCGCTGGCCACCCAAAACATAACTTGGCCTTACCAGCACGGGGTATCCAACTTTTTTTGCAACCTCTATTGCATCATCAGTGTTGTATGCAGTGCCGTAATTGGGATAAGGAATTTCAAGATGCTTTAACATGTCGCTGAAGCGGCCGCGATCTTCGGCAATGTCCATATTGTCGAATGATGTACCAATAATTTTTATGCCTTTTTCATCTAGTCTTTTTGCAAGCTTCAACGCTGTTTGTCCACCCAATTGAACGATAACTCCGTCGGGTTTTTCAAGCTCAATAATTTCCCAGATGTGCTCCCAAAAAACCGGTTCAAAATAGAGTTTATCCGCAATGTCAAAATCAGTAGAAACTGTCTCCGGGTTACAGTTGATCATTATTGCTTCAAAGCCACATTCTTTAATAGCCAACAGGCCGTGAACACAGCAATAATCAAATTCAATTCCTTGCCCGATGCGGTTTGGGCCGCTGCCTAATACGATGATTTTCTCTTTAGAAGACGGGATAGATTCGTTGCTTAAAATATTAGATTTCATTAGCTTGTTTCAATACGTTGGTATATAAATTTTTATCAATTCTAAAAGTAGTAGTGGCAATTAGTTCATCCAAAACCGGTTGTACAAAAGGAATAATATTTTTATCTTTTGACAATAGCAAAACACCAAGCAGTCCAATTGTTTTAATTCCTAAGGAGCGGGCAATTAACGTTCCCTTACGTTCATCAATAAGTAATAAATCTGCAGAGATTTCCTTTGCTAGTACAATTGCTTCGGATTCTCCTTCGTCAACCTCCTTTAGTAAATCTTTATAAAGTTGAAGGTTTGTAATTTGGCGGAAAGAGATCCAATCAGCCGAAAGATATTTGCTTAGGTTATAACCGGAAAGTTGCAAAATTTCTTTATGAACTGCGTCAGGAACGGTAACTTCTGAAAAATTATTTTGTAATAAAAAAAGCTTGTCAATAATTATTAAATATCCAATACACGAAGTATCACTGATTACAATCATTAATGTAAACTATTAACTGTTTCGACTTCAATTTTGAAATCTTCCTGGGTCATTTTTATAGTGGGTATATTTCTAACGCTCAGTACGTTGCTAAAATCTAACCAATTAAGGCCAACCATTCGCGCGGCCTTTCTCATTGAGATTTTATCCTTTTCATATAGCCAGATTGCAAACTCCAATTTTAAATCTTCAGGAGACATTGCCGAGGCATTTATAAATTCGTCATCAATTACCAACATGACTATTTAAGTTTTGAGTTTGAAACAAGTTTTATTCAAAGGTACTATAAAAATAAGGAGTCTTTGCTTCGAACTCGGCGCTGCACGTATCCACCATTTTATAAACTCTTGTTATTCCAAATTCTTTTCTTTTTTCATAAATGTCTTCATCAGTGCTGCCATCTTTCAATATGCGCGCAATTTGCTCATCACCAAATCCTAATTGCTTTGCTTTTTTTAAAAGCCCGGGCGATAGATTTTCAAAGTTATGCTTCGCCAATTCCTTCTCACAATCGCATATTTTTTGTATCTGGTAAATAAACCAGCGATCAATTCCCGTTGATTCACAAATGCGGCGTACACTCACTCCAATCATAAGGGCATCTTTAATTCTAAAAATGCGATCCCATTTTGGAACCTTTAGGTATTCAATTACTTCCTCGGCATACATCAGGCTTTTGCCATAATACCCAAGACCTACAGCCTCATTTTCCAGGCTTTGACAAGCTTTTTGAACAGCTTCTGCAAAGCTTCTTCCAATCGCCATTACTTCTCCAACTGATTTCATTTGAAGGCCAAGTGTATCGTCAGCACCTTTAAATTTATCAAAGTTCCAGCGCGGAATTTTTACAATTACATAATCCAGGGCAGGCTCAAAATATGCGGAAGTTGTTTGTGTAATTTGATTTTTTAATTCATCCAATGTAAAGCCAATCGCAAGCTTTGCAGCGATTTTTGCAATAGGATATCCTGTTGCTTTACTTGCCAACGCGGAAGATCTGCTTACACGGGGATTGATTTCAATAGCGATGATCTCTTCCGTTTGGGGATTTAAGGCAAATTGTACATTGCACCCGCCGGCAAAATTCCCCAGGTCGCGCATCATTGCAATAGCGGTATTCCGCATCAATTGGTAAGCTGTATCGCTCAAAGTCATGGCGGGCGCAACTGTAATAGAATCTCCCGTATGAACTCCCATCGGATCAAAATTTTCCACGGTACAAATAATCACCACATTATCATTATTGTCGCGAAGTAATTCCAGTTCAAACTCTTTCCATCCCATCATTGCTTTTTCTACCAACACTTCGTGCATCGGGCTTGCTGTAAGGCCGCGATTCAACGCTTCATCAAGTTCTTCTTTTTTGTAAACGATGCTTCCCCCTGTTCCTCCCAAAGTAAACGAAGGCCTTATCACAAGTGGAAATCCTATATCCTGTGCAAATTCTTTTCCTTCTAAAAATGAGTTAGCCGTTTTTGCAGGGGCAACGGGAATACCCATTTCAATCATCCACTGTCTAAACTTTTCTCTATCCTCTGCTTTATCAATTGCTTTAATATCAACACCAATCAACCTAACATTGTGTTTTTGCCAGATACCCAATTCATCGCCTTCTTTGCAAAGGTTAAGCGCAGTTTGGCCACCCATTGTCCCAAGTACAGCGTCGATGTTATTTTCTTCCAAAATTTGCTCAATACTTTCAACGGTAAGTGGCAATAGATACACTTTGTCCGCCATCATTGGGTCTGTCATGATGGTGGCGGGGTTACTATTTATAAGAATTACGTGTATTCCTTCCTCGCGCAGACTGCGTGCAGCTTGCGTTCCCGAATAGTCAAATTCGCAAGCCTGGCCGATAACGATTGGGCCTGAGCCGATAATTAAAACTGACTTAATGGATTGATCGAGCGGCATTAATTTTTTTTATGATGGCCGCCAAAAATAAATGGAAATGTTCAAATGATTCAAAGAATTTGTCAGGTATGATTTTTTATAACATGGAAACAAAACTATTAAACTTACTTTTAACAAAAAAGCAGGCTTATAAATAACAGGCCTGCTTTTTTCATTTGAAAGAAATTTATAAAAGATACTTCTTATCAAAACCGTATAATTCACTAAACATTTTTTTGAAAACGTAGATCTTTTCTACCCAAGCGCTATCCCCTTTGGACTTAACCTCGTCCATATATTGTTCAACTTTTTCCACAGTAGATTCTGCGTTGTCCAGTAAGTCATTCGTTGTTTTTTTAAGATAATCCATTAAAGCATCTTTCTCCTCCTTTGGTAAACTATAGAACTTCAGCAACGCCGCACCAATCGAAGCGCCGAGAATAATTGCAGTTATAGTGCTTGTTTTACTCATTGTAATAATTTTAAAATTTTTAGTTCTTAGATTTGTAATTCTATGAAATTGAAATATTGCAAAAAAGTTATATTACATAAACCGTTCCTGTTTTTACTTTTCCTCTTTTTTTATTGCTTTTCACATGGCCAGCTTTTTATAAAAAAAAATTATCCAAAAGGATATTTTATTTACCCTGTAGATGCACGAATTGGCTTGGCGGCAAATTTCGGTGAGCTTCGCCCAAATCATTACCACATGGGGCTTGATTGCAAGACCAACCAGGTTCAAAACAGGCCGGTAAAAGCTGCCGCGGACGGATATGTTGCCCACGTTAGAATAGAACCTTTTGGCTTTGGAAGAGCGATTTATATCAATCATCCAAATGGTTTAACAACGTTGTACGGTCATCTGAACAATTTTTACCCGGCGCTTGAAAAATATGTGAAGGAACAACAATACAAAATGCAATCATGGCAAGTTTTTCTAACGATCCCAGAGGGAATGTTCCCGGTAAAACAGGGACAGTTTATTGCCTACAGTGGCAATGCGGGTGGCTCGCAGGGGCCGCATTGCCACTTTGAAATAAGAGACACAAAGACGGATAAAGTTTTAAATCCACTCTTATTTGGATTTCAAATTGCAGATAATGTGCCGCCAACTATTTTGCGTTTAGCCATGTACGATAGAGACATCAGTACTTATAGCCAGTCACCAAAATTATTCAGTTTAAAAAAGTTAAATGGAAATTATACAACCACTCAACCTTTAATAACCGTTAATTCAAATAAAATAAGTTTTGGCATTTCTGCAAATGATAAAGTATCCGGCTCATCAAATCCAAACGGCATTTATGAAGCAATTTTGTACCTGGACGAAAATCCAATTGTAGGCTTTGAATTGGACAGTATTACCTACGACGAGACAAGGTATCTTAATGCACATATTGATTATAAAACAAGAGCAGCAGGAGGTCCCTTTATCGAACATCTTTCCAGGTTGCCGGGCTACCCTGAGGGAGTCTATAAAGACTTTAACGGAGATGGCGTAATTGCACTCACAGATGACAGCATTCATAGCATAAAAATTTTAGTGAAGGATACTTATGGAAATTCCTCCATGCTGGAATTTAAAATACGAAGAGGTTTTTTACAAGGGAAGGGATTTAGAAACAGCTTTGTTACTTATCACGATGAACAGGAATTTCAGCCGGGTTTCGTAAATATTTTTGAAAGCGAAGACTTACAATTGATATTACCTCAGGAAGCGATTTATGATTCTTTTGCTTTTGTACATTCAAAAAAAATTGCTACAAGTGCAAATGCTTATTCCCCGGTTTTTTCTGTTGAATCCGGTTTGGTACCTGTACAAGATAATTTTAAGATCAGGATAAAAGCAGATAAGCCCATCCCACAGGCACTACAGGATAAAATGCTGATTAAAAGATCGTGGGGCGAAAAAATAGAAGTTGTAAAAGCAAGTGGAGATGGCGATTGGTTTACCGGCAGCTTTAAAACCTTCGGAAATTTTGAATTAATTTCTGATAATGAACCTCCGATAATAACTGGTGGATTTCATGATAATGCCAATCTTTCCAAATCATCAGCCATCTATTTTGTTCCAAAAGACAACAATGAAGAAATAAAAAATTTCAGGGCCGAACTGGACGGTAACTGGCTTCTTTTCACCAACGACAAAGGACGCACTTTCATTTATAAATTTGATGAACATTGCAGCCGCGGAAGTCATGAATTGAAGATTTCAGTTGAGGATGAAGCAGGGAATACAACCGAAAAAATATATCATTTTACAAGATAAAAAATTTATAATGACACAGTTATCTGAGGGCGACAATGCGCCGGCATTTAAAGCAAAAGATCAAAATGGAAAAGCAGTTTCCCTGGCTGATTTTAAAGGGAAAAAGGTGATCTTATATTTTTATCCTGAAGATGATACACCTACTTGTACAATAGAAGCCTGCAACTTGCGTGATAATTTTAAACCACTTCAACAAAAGGGATTGGTAGTTTTAGGAGTAAGTCCGGATGATGAAAAGAAGCATAAAAAATTTGAAGAAAAATACCAACTGCCCT
>JBDTKB010000283.1:0-4529 GCA_039935555.1 Ginsengibacter sp.
GATTCCCCGCCTTGCGGGATTAAATATTTAAAAATGATTACTAAAAAAAGAAAAGAAGCCAACACAAAGGTTGATCCAAGTAAAACCTATTCTCTTAAAGAAGCTTCTGCACTTGTAAAAGATATTAATACTACAAAATTTGATAGTTCTGTTGATTTGCACATTCGTTTAGGTGTAGATCCTAAGAAAGCAGATCAGGCGGTGCGTGGAACTGTTTCTCTGCCACACGGAACTGGTAAAACTAAAAAAGTATTGGTGCTTTGCACACCCGATAAAGAACAAGCCGCAAAAGATGCCGGCGCTGACTTTGTGGGTCTGGATGAATTTATTACTAAAATCGAAGGTGGCTGGACGGATGTAGATGTGATCATCGCAACTCCTTCTGTAATGCCTAAAATAGGAAGGCTTGGTAAAGTATTAGGACCAAGAAACCTGATGCCAAACCCAAAAACTGGTACGGTAACCAACGACGTTGTAGCGGCAATTAATGATGTAAAAGGTGGTAAGATTGCCTTTAAGGTTGATAAAGTTGGCATTGTTCACGCTTCTATTGGAAGGGTAAGTTTTTCATCTGATAAGATTGAAGCTAACAGCCAGGAATTAATTAATGCGATCATTAAATTAAAGCCTTCAACATCAAAGGGCATTTATCTAAAAGGTTTAAGTATGGCCAGTACCATGAGCCCCGGCATTACGATAGATGCAAAATCTGTTCAGAATTAATAAAAATTATTTGCTTCGGTTGTAATACACAATTCAAAAGCAGCAAAACACATTGTATGAATAAAGAACAAAAGCAGGAAGTTATTGAGAGTTTGAAAACTAAATTTTCTCAATATTCTAATTTCTATATAACAGATACTGAAAAGCTGAGCGTAGCGCAGATTACAAATCTTCGCAGGCACTGCTTTGACAAGCAGGTGGAAATGAAAGTAGCAAAGAATACCCTTATTAAAAAGGCTCTTGAAAGTCTTGATGGCGAAAAATATTCCGGTGTATATGATTCACTTCATAAGGTAACTGCATTAATGTTTAGTGAAAGCCCGAAAGAACCCGCGCTTATTATTAGCAGCTTTCGTAAATCATTAAATGGCGAAAGGCCTTTATTAAAAGCAGCTTTTTTAAACGGAGATATTTTCGTAGGAAATGACCAATTGTTGGCTCTTACAAAAATTAAAACTAAAAATGAACTGATCGGCGAAGTAATTGGGTTATTAATGTCACCAATTCAGCGCGTAATAGGTGCTTTGCAAAATAGGCCCGAAACCGCAGAAAAGGTAGATACACCCGCACCAAAAGCGGAAGTGGCAACTGCAGGTTCTGAAACCGTCGCGCCTAAAGTTGAAGCGGCTTCTGCCGTAGAGGCAAAAGTTCCGGATGCTGAAGTTCCTAGTGTAGAAGAAAAAGCGGATGTTGCTAAACCGGAAGCGGGAGCAGCCGAAGCGCAGCCTGAGGCCTAAGTATAAAGTGTATGTTGTTCAATTAAGAAACAGATTATTTCAAATAAACAATTTTTTTAAAAACCCTCCGCCGGATCGATATAAATTGATAAGAAGGTGGAAAAAATTAAATCAAAAACAATGGCAGACGTAAAAGCATTAGCCGAAAACTTAGTAGGCTTAACAGTTAAAGAAGTTCAGGAATTAGCTGAATTTTTAAAATCAGAATATGGAATTGAACCCGCAGCAGCAGCGGTAGTTGTAAGCGCAGATGGCGGTGGTGGTGCTCCGGCAGTAGAAGAGAAAACATCTTTCGATGTGATCCTGAAGGCTCCGGGTGCAAACAAATTAGGTATAGTAAAAATCGTAAAAGAACTTACCGGACTTGGTTTGAAAGAAGCGAAAGATCTTGTTGATGGTGCTCCGAAGGCAATTAAAGAAGGTGTTGATAAAGCAACTTCAGAAGAAATTAAGACCAGGCTTACAGAGGCTGGTGCTGATGTAGAAATACAGTAATTTCTTGTTGTAAATATTTTGAAGGTCGGGGAATTAGCCCGGCCTTTTCTTACTAAAAGGCATTTTTATTCAGTATGCTTATTTGTAAAATTTCTTTAAATTATTTTAATGAAATAGTACTTTTAAGAAATTTGAAGAATAATGCTTACTTTTGCACTCCTTTATTTTCGGGTAAGTGGCAAAATACCTGTAATTACCCTTTTAAAGGCGCTCTCACTTTAAAATATTTTAACTAAAATATGGCTCCAACTAAAGTAGCTCCAGCACAAAGAATCAGTTTTGGGAAAATTGAACATTTGGCTGAGACTCCCGACTTATTAGGGATACAGATACAATCATTTAAAGACTTTTTTCAGTTAGAAACGACACCCGATAAACGTAATGTTGAGGGTTTATTTCGCGTGTTTAAGGAAAATTTTCCTATTACAGATACCCGGAATATTTTCATGCTGGAATTTCTTGATTATTTCGTAGATCCTCCACGATATACCATCGAAGAGTGTATTGAAAGGGGACTTACTTATGCAGTTCCTTTAAAAGCAAAATTACGACTAAGTTGTAATGATGAAGAACATGTGGATTTTCAAACTATTGTTCAGGACGTTTTCCTGGGAAATATTCCTTACATGACTCCGCGTGGTACTTTTGTAATCAATGGTGCAGAAAGAGTAGTGGTAAGTCAGTTACATCGTTCTCCCGGAGTATTTTTTGGTCAATCAGTACATCCAAACGGTACAAAAATCTATTCAGCAAGAGTAATTCCTTTTAAAGGCGCCTGGATGGAGTTTGCTACTGATATTAACAACGTGATGTACGCTTACATTGACCGTAAGAAAAAATTTCCTGTAACTACCTTATTGCGTTCTATTGGATATGAAACAGATAAAGATATCCTTGAGCTTTTCGGAATGGCTGTGGAGGTAAAGGCTGATAAAAAGACATTACATGCTAACCTTGGAAAGCGTTTGGCTGCAAGGGTGTTGCGTACCTGGGTTGAAGATTTTGTGGATGAAGATACTGGTGAAGTAGTGAGTCTTGAAAGAAACGAAATTGTACTGGAAAGAGATACCATTCTGGACGAAGATAATATTGCGATGATTTTGGAGTTGGAAGTGAAAAGTGTTTTCATCCAACGCGAGGAAGTGAGTGGTGATTATGCAATTATTTACAATACCTTAAATAAGGATACTTCCAACAGTGAAATTGAAGCAGTGCAGCATATATACCGCCAATTGCGTGGCGCTGATGCACCTGATGATGAAACAGCACGTGGAATTATTGATAAATTATTCTTTAGTGATAAGCGTTATGATTTAGGTGAAGTAGGAAGGTATAAAATCAATCGTAAACTTGGTTTGAATTATCCTATTGAGAAAAAAGTATTAACGAAGGAAGACATCATTGCAATCATAAAATACCTGGTATTACTGACCAATGCAAAAAGTGAAATTGATGATATCGATCACTTAAGTAATCGTCGTGTACGTACAGTAGGCGAGCAGCTATACGCTCAATTTGGTGTTGGTCTTGCCCGTATGGCACGTACCATTCGCGAAAGAATGAATGTTCGTGATAATGAAGTTTTTACTCCTGTTGATTTGATCAATGCAAGAACATTATCTTCTGTTATCAATTCATTTTTTGGAACATCCCAATTATCTCAATTTCTTGATCAAACAAATCCTTTAAGTGAAATAACGCACAAACGCCGTATTTCAGCGCTCGGGCCCGGAGGTTTAAGCAGGGAACGTGCAGGATTTGAAGTTCGTGACGTTCACTATTCACATTATGGCCGGTTGTGTACCATCGAAACGCCGGAAGGTCCGAATATTGGTCTGATATCTACATTGTGTGTACATGCGAAGATCAATGAGATGGGATTTATTGAAACTCCGTATCGTAAGGTACATGAGGGGCATGTGGATATGAAAAAAGTATTTTTCTTAAGTGCTGAAGAAGAAGATACCGCAAAGATTGCCCAGGCAAATGCTCCCCTGGATGAAAAATCTAATTTTGTAAATGATAAGGTTAAATCCCGCGAAACCGGTGATTTTCCAATACTTGATAAGAATGAAGTGGAATATATGGACGTTGCTCCCAACCAAATTGTTGGATTGAGTGCCTCCCTAATTCCATTCCTTGAGCATGATGATGCCAACAGGGCACTGATGGGTTCAAACATGCAACGGCAGGCCGTTCCATTGATTCTTCCGCAGGTTCCAATTGTTGGAACCGGGCTTGAAGGGAAAGCAGCAAGAGATGCCAGGATTCAAATTCATGCAGATGGAGATGGTATCGTTGAGTATGTAGATGCGAATGAAATTCATGTTAGATACAACAGGAATCAATCTCAAAAATTGGTAAGCTTCGAAGAAGATCTGATTATTTACAGGCTTACTAAATTTATCAAAACAAACCAAAGCACTTGCATTAACCTTAGGCCCGCTGTAAAGAAAGGACAAACTGTAAAGTCGGGTGATTTCTTAACTGAAGGATATGCTACGAAAGATGGCGAGCTTGCTTTGGGTCGGAACTTGAAAGTGGCCTTCATGCCATGGAAAGGTTACAATTTTG
>JBDTKB010000284.1:0-2598 GCA_039935555.1 Ginsengibacter sp.
TAGTGCGCAGCATTTGCATAGCTTTTCCCCTGTTCCCTAGCTGGCTACGCTCTGTCTGGCAAGTGATTACGATACCAGTTGCTAAATGCGTAAGCATCACTTTTGTTTCTACTTTATTTACATTTTGTCCGCCCGCGCCGCCGCTTCGTGCAGTTTCCATTTTTACGTCGCTATCCTTTACTTCCACATCTACTTCCTCAGCTTCAGGCATTACCGCAACTGTTACCGCACTTGTATGAACACGGCCGCTGCCTTCGGTGTCGGGTACACGCTGCACTCTATGAACGCCACTTTCAAATTTCATTGTGCCGTAAACATCATCGCCGGTAACTTCTATTTGCACTTCCTTATAGCCACCAACTGTTCCTTCACTTTCACTCAATAAAGCTGTTTTCCAGCCCTTTGATTCGCAATATTTTAAATACATTCTCATCAGGTCTCCTGCAAATAATGATGCTTCATCGCCACCAGTTCCGGCCCTTATTTCAAGTATCGCATTCTTTTCGTCCAGCGGATCTTTGGGTATTAGCATATTTCTGATCTGCTTTTCATAACTATTCTTTTTTTCCTGTAAACCAGATATCTCTTCCTTTGCAAATGCCCTCATTTCCTCGTCGTCACTGTTGATCATTTCTTTATTAAAGTCAATATCATCCAACACTTTCGCATATTCATTACGCACGGTTACTACTCTTTCAAGGCTTCGATATTCCTTGCTTAATTGTTTGTATTTCCTGTTGTCATTTACAATTTCGGGATTGGAAAGTGCCACGCCTAATTCCTCAAATCTTGCTTTTATACCTTCGAGTTTTTCTAACATTCTTAACTAATTTTAAAATAGAGCCAGCATCTTTTAGTATCTTATTTAATACGCTGGTTATCTTTGATTTTCCGGATGCAAATTTAACTTAATAGTCTATATATGGGGTATCGAAAATTTATGGCTGATTATTTATTTGATGGTACCCAAATACTTAAAAGCTCCAGCGTTTTAATAACGGATTTACAGGGGAAAATTGAGAATATTATTTCTAAAGATGAAGCGGGTCAAGGTATTGAAGTATTTCAAGGACTTCTTTCTCCCGGCTTTGTAAACGCCCATTGCCACCTTGAACTTTCACATTTAAAGAATTTAATTCCTGAAAGAACGGGGCTGCCTGAATTTGTAACAAGTGTGGTTCAACTGAAGCAGTTTGATCAGGCAAAGATTACCGATGCTATTAAAAATGCAGAAGACGAAATGTTGAACTCAGGAACTGTAGCCGTCGGCGATATTTGCAATAATGCAATTACCATTGCGCAAAAAGAAAAAGCCAGAATAAACTATTATAATTTTATTGAAACCAGCGGATGGCATCCATCGGGAGCGGAAATGAGATTTCAAAAAAGCTTATCATATTACGAGGAATTTCTTCAAAAAAATATGAAAGCATCATTAGTTCCTCATGCGCCATATTCCGTTTCAAAAAACTTATGGGGAAAAATTGCCCCTTTTTTTGACGGTAAGGTTATAAGTATCCACAACCAGGAAACTAAAGACGAGGACGAGTATTTTTTGAAAGGTGTTGGGCAGCTAAATCAAATGTATAAAAACATGAATATTGATAATTCATTTTACAAAATACCGGGAAAGCGAAGTCTCGAAACGTATTTTGAAAATTTTCGCGAAGCTGCTTCCGTTATTTTGGTGCATAATACTTTTACAGCCCAGGAGGATTTGAATTATATATTTCGGACTAAATCACAAAGCCAGCTTCTTTCGTTTTGCCTTTGTATAAATGCAAATCTTTATATAGAAAATGAAGTGCCACCGGTAGATTTGTTTTTGCAAAATGATTGTAACCTCGTAGTTGGCACCGATAGCCTGGCGTCAAATCATCAGCTCATAATTTTGGAAGAGTTAAAAACAATTGCAGAAAAATTTCCAAATATTGCTACTGAAGTAATTCTGAAGTGGGCCACCTCCAACGGCGCCAGGGCATTGCAAATGGAAAACGACCTTGGTACATTTGAGAAGGGAAAAAAGCCCGGGGTTGTTTTGATAGAAAACCTCGCTAATAACAAATTAAAAAAGGACTCTGTTTCCCGGAGAATCTTATAGCCGATGTTACCCGCACTTTATCCCATGATGGCATGTAAAACCGGAAGCGTTTTCATCGAGCCAAAATCGGCAATATGAAAAGAGTAATAATTTTCCAGGATCTTTAATATTGCCCTCCGGATATTTTTATTGAGTTTTATTTCCGTTAGATCTGATGGTTGCAACGCCTTTAAAAGTTGCGAAATATAAAAGCTCACATCGGCTTCAACAAAGTATTCTGTTGACGAAACCTTATTAGCAAAATTTCCTTCCCTGATATTAAAATGGTTTCTTTCATTAGAATAATTATCTAATAAACCGAAGCCCATAAAGTACGCCAGTTGTAAAGCAAAATAAATTGGAAAATTTCCTGTCACATCGTCTTTTGCCGAATCAAGTTGCATAAAAGCATCTTCACAAAAATAAAAAAGATCTGCGTTGGCTTCAGGTTGTTTGAGGCATTTTTGTAAAAGCTCCACAATAAAAAGTGCTACCGTATTTTTAGTTACGTCGCTTAA
>JBDTKB010000285.1:0-6072 GCA_039935555.1 Ginsengibacter sp.
TAATCCGTTTTGGTTCAACTCCATTTCATCTGAAAGATTCCAGCTTTCGATTATATAATTGGGATTATTATTTTCAGGATCGAATATGCCGCCATTGCCGCGGAATATCATGAGGCGAATACGGGTATTATTGAAGTGATTATTTTTAGTAATTAATTCGGTAATTTTTTTCTCAAGAAAAATTGCACTGAAACTTTTAGGAAATTCAAACTGCAAGAGATCAAGACCGCTGAATAATCTTTCAAAATGATACTGTTTGTTAACGATTCGGCCCTTAGTTACCTTCATCGTTTCGAACAGGCCATCGCCATATCGCAACGAACGGTTTTCTGAACTTATTACGGGTGTATTTTCAGCGTAAAACTTATTGTTGTATAAAAAAAAATGCTCAGTCATAAAGTAAATATGATTGAGCAAAAATAGTTGTATGCGCCGGTAATGTATATTTATTAATCCTGGTCGAGCAATTTGTTTTTTACCGCAAACATTATAAGTCCTGCGGTGCTTTTAGCGCCTGTTTTAGTTTTTAGCTTATCCCTTATTGCCTCTATGGTTCGTGGGCTCAACTCCACAGCTTCAGCAATTTCCCGGGTACTTTTCTCTTCACACATTAGCCTTAATACTGTAATTTCTTTTTCGGAAAGTGTAGCGTCTTCCTGTTGAAGCTTTACGAAAGAAGGAGTTTTTTGGCGCAGGTTATTAAGCAGCGCTTTATTCGTTAATGAATTAAAATAAAATTCTTGTGTGTGACACGTCTTAATAGCTTCGTAAATTATTTCTGAATCAGAGGTTTTGGTAAGATAACTATTGGCACCAAGCTCCATTAACTTCGTGATCATACTTTGATCATCCATCATTGTAAGCATAATGATCTTTATAGTGGGATACAATTTTTTAATTTCCGGAAGGGTGGTTATGCCGTCCATTATTGGCATTTGGATGTCTAATAAAATCACATCGGGTGTTATCGCTTTTAATAAATTTAAAAGATGTGAGCCATTGTCTGCCTCAGCAATTATTTTGATATCTTTTTTGGAAGAAAGGGCCGTTTTTACGCCAGCCCGGTATAACACATGATCATCCGCAATAATCACCTTTATCACTTCCGCATTTTCATTTTCCATTTATAATTTTTAGTGTATATTCTTATTTTACAAAAGTCCGGCTTTTAAATGGTAAATTTTACAGAATAACTACGGAATTAAAAGTATAGTAATTATACGTATAAATCGAGAACTAAACCCAAAAAAAGAGCCAAATCGGGTAGTAAAACCCCTACAACGCTTCGGGATAATATTTATTGTGGGATGAAAATCTCTTTTTTTCTTACAAAAAATTTTCTTGGATTATCAGGATAAAAAAAATTAAAGAAGCAGGTTCGAAAAAGTGTCTAAAATGAAAAAGCACCGTTTATTACAGTGCTTTTATAAAAATTATTGCTAGCTTAAACTTTTTATTTTGCCGCTATTTCTTCTTTTGGCTCTTGGGAGCGAATATCGCAAACATTCTCTTGCCTTCAAGTTTTGGCATACTCTCAAGTGTTCCAACTTCTACCAACCTTTCGGCAAATTTCAATAACAATAACTCGCCACGCTCTTTAAACATAATTGCCCTTCCCTTAAACTGAACATAGGCTTTAACCTTATTACCGTCTTTCAGGAAATTCAAGGCATGCTTTGATTTAAAGTCAAAATCATGATCATCTGTATTGGGCGTAAAACGTATTTCTTTTACTTCGGAAACTTTGCTCTTCGCCTTCATTTCCTTTTCTTTCTTCTTCTTTTCGTAGAGAAATTTATTGTAATCTATTACTTTACAAACTGGTGGATCTGCCTGCGGAGAAATTTCAACAAGGTCAAGCCCCTGATCGTTTGCAATTTTTTGAGCTTCTGCAATAGGATAAACGCCTATTTCAATATTTTCGCCAACCAACCGTACCATCGGTACTTTTATCATGTGATTGGTTCTGTGTTCCTGCTGTTGTTCTTTTCTGAACCTTGGGTTAAATGCCCCTCTGGGCGCTCTTGGTGGAAATGCCATTAATTGATTTTAGTTTATAAATTGTTTTCTTTATTATACTGCAACTAAGTTGCCGGGTTAAATATACTTTTACTTTTTACTTCTTCGCTGATCATTTTTATAAGATCGATAACAGTTTTAGTTCCTTCATCTCCTTTACCCTGCCTCCTTACTGAAACCACATTTTCATTCACTTCTTTTTCGCCAATAATCAGCATCAACGGCACTTTAGCTAACTCGGTATCTCTTATTTTCTTTCCTATCTTTTCGCTCCTGTCATCTATTTCTGCGCGAATATCATTATTTTTTAATTCAGTTAAAACATTTTGTGAGTAAGATAAAAATTTATCGCTGATCGGCAAAATTTTCACTTGAACCGGAACGAGCCACATCGGAAACTTACCCGCACAATGTTCAGTAAGGACAGCGATGAATCTTTCCATACTTCCAAAAGGAGCTCTGTGAATCATGACAGGCCTGTGTTTCGCATTGTCTTCCCCAATATACGTTAAATCGAACCGTTCAGGCAAATTATAATCAACCTGGATAGTTCCAAGTTGCCATTTACGGCCAATTGCATCGCGCACCATAAAATCCAGCTTTGGACCATAGAAAGCGGCCTCGCCATATTCAACTACTGTGGTTAACCCTTTTTCCGCCGCGGCCTCAATTATCGATTTTTCTGCAAGGTCCCAGTTTTCATCGCTTCCAATATATTTTGATTTATCCTCTTTATCTCTCAACGATATTTGGGCGGTATAATCTTCAAATCCGAGCGATTTAAATACATATAAAACCAGGTCAATTACTTTTTTGAATTCGTCTTTTACCTGGTCTGGCATACAAAACAGGTGAGCGTCATCCTGTGTAAAGCCGCGTACTCTTGTAAGGCCGTGCAACTCGCCGGATTGCTCATAGCGGTAAACTGTTCCGAACTCGGCAAGGCGTAAAGGAAGATCTTTATAACTCCTGGGCGATGACTTATAAATTTCGCAATGATGAGGGCAGTTCATGGGTTTCAAAAAAAATTCCTCGCCTTCAACCGGTGTTTTTATCGGTTGAAAACTATCCTTTCCATATTTTTCATAATGACCGCTGGTAACATACAAACTTTTAGAACCAATATGCGGCGTGATTACCGGAAGGTATCCTGAATCGATTTGTGCTTTTTGTAAAAACTGTTGAAGCCTTTCGCGCAGCATCGCACCTTTCGGCAACCACAAAGGCAATCCGGCGCCTACCTTTTCAGAAAAAGTAAACAGCTCTAATTCTTTGCCTAATTTTCTATGATCTCTTTTTTTAGCTTCCTCCAGAAAAACAAGATATTCATCCAATTCCTTTTGATTAGGAAAAGTAACTCCGTATATTCTTGTGAGCATTTTATTTCTTTCATCGCCCTTCCAATAAGCTCCGGCAATTCCGGTAAGTTTTATTCCTTTTATTAATCCTGTTGAAGGAATATGCGGGCCACGGCATAAGTCGGTAAATTTTCCCTGGGAATATAAGGTAATGTTGCCATCTTCCAATCCGGAAAGGAGATCCAGTTTATACTCATCTCCTTTTTCTTCGAAATATTTTATAGCGTCAGCTTTGGAAATTCCTTTTCTTAAAAATGAATTATTTTGTTTTGACAGCTCGTTCATTTTTTTTTCGAGCGTCACGAGATCTGTTTCTGAGATTACGTTATCTCCTAAATCTAAATCGTAATAAAATCCTTTTTCTATAGGCGGCCCCACCCAAAACTTAACGCCGGGAAAAGTATCTTCTACGGCTTCGGCCATTAAATGAGCAGACGAATGCCAAAAAGTTGATTTGCCTTTTTCATCATCCCAGGTAAGAAATTTAATGGATGCATCATCATTTATAGGGCGCGAAAGATCCCATACTTCACCATTTACTTCGGCTGCGAGTATTTTTCTTGCGAGACCCTCACTTATTTTCTTTGCAATGTCCAATGCAGTAGATCCTTTATCGTATTGCCTTACAGCGCCATCGGGAAAAGTAATATTCATAGTTCAATTCACCTCAATAAAAGGATTTTTATATTTTGAATTATTTTGAAAAGGCAAATTTAACGAAGTATTAGACAAAGATGCTATTCATTTGAAGGTTAAACTTTTAATTACATATATTTTTGTAACGATGGATGTGGTAGAATCATTGGCAATAACATCACGGCGTTCTCTCCCCACAAAACGTCTTTAAATTTAAATAAACCTTAAAAAAAGGAATGAAAATTTATTACTTCTTTTTATTAATCCTAATCTCTTCTTCTCTTAATGCCCAAAATTTTAACGGCCAATGGAAAGGTGGTTTTAATGAAACGAGTTATGGCTTTTCAGGATTGGAAGGAAATGATATCGATTACGTTTTGGAAATACAAACTTCGGGCTCAAATGTTTCGGGTTACTCCTATACCTATTTTAATGAAGGGAAAAAAAGATATTATACTATCTGCAAATTAACAGGAACCGTTGATAAAAGTACAGGGGAAATTGTTGTTACTGAAATTGAAAGAGTCAAATTCAATACGCCTCCAGGTTTTAGAAATTGTTTTCAGACGCACAAATTACATTATGTAAAAGACAGCGGCGATGTGGAAACTTTACGAGGAACATGGATGCCGGCTCCGAACCAGGATGGTGATTGTGGATATGGTACAACAACCCTCTCCAGAAGAATTGTAAAAAGCATGCATCTGGCCCTAAAGCCGGTTGAAAAAAAATCAGGAACATTGCATGCTCCGAAAAAATCAATTGTATCAAAACCAAAAAGTACGTCTCCAAAAATTGTTCATAACAACCCAGCTAAACCTATTCAGCAATTACCCGCCCCTGTTATAAAAAAAGATGAGGTGTTAAAAGATATGCCTTTAATTCCTGAATTAAAAAAACCTTCGATACAGAATGAAAACCTTGCAGGTTTTGAACGGCGCAGAAAAGACATTATTAAAACCATTCCAATTTTTCAGCAAACATTTAAGGTGGATTTTTATGATAATGGTGAAATAGATGGTGATTCAATAACGGTATTTTATAATGGAAGAATTTTATTATCGCATAAGATGTTAACCACGAAAGCGATTTCTTTAACGCTTTCTTTAGATGATAACGTGAAGGAAAATGTTATTACAATGTACGCTGATAATTTAGGCACTATCCCCCCAAATACAGCCCTGATGATTGTTACAGATGGCGATAAAAGATATGAAGTAAGAATTTCTTCGGATACCGAAAAAAGTGGAAGCGTTGTTTTTGTTCACGGAGAGAAATAGAATTTTATTCTCAAATTGCTTTGCTAACCTTCCAAGTTTTATATGCCCACCATATTAGTACGAATTGAAAAGGAAATAATCGTATCCATGCCAACCAATTTGCAAAACAAAAATCTTTTGTTGCACAACCATGTAGTTGAATCAAATAAACATGCGCCGGTACAAAAAGAATCAATAAAATTATCGTTACATACATGGCATATTTCCGGGTGGCGCGAATGAGCATTAATAAAGAACAAATCATTTCCAAAACTCCACTTGCATAATTGATCAATTCTTTAAAAGGGAAATAGGGAGGAATGATGCTTACATACATTGCTGAATGCCAAAAGTGATTACAGCCTGCCGCGAAATAAAAAATACAAAATACAGCAAGGTTTATTTTTTTTAGCAACCGGTAATTATTTTAAAATTTGAAGTTCCAGGTGACCGAAGGAATAATTGGAAACAGAGAAACCTGCTTTGCCTGAACCTGTAATGTTCCATTGTAAGGGCTTCCGGATTGATCAAAATAAATGAAGTATGGATTTTTTCTGTTGTACACATTGTAGACGCTAAAAACCCATTCGCTCTTTAATCGCTTCAACGGGTGTTTATTTGGGAGATAAGTAGCGGCAAGATCAAGCCGGTGATAGGATGGCAGCCGATACTCATTAATGCGGCTATACTCCTGCGTTAGTACGCCATCAAAAATATAAAAGCGCTGCGGCAGCGTGGCGGCGTTACCGGTACCAAATACAAATGTGCCGGAAAGTTTCCATTTTTTTGAGAGCTCATAA
>JBDTKB010000286.1:0-8299 GCA_039935555.1 Ginsengibacter sp.
ATTCTGATCCTGATTTTTCTATGAAGCTTTGGAAAATGGGCATCCGGTATTTTAAAGGGCTCGAAAAAAGCAGGGTATATCATTTCGGTTCGTTGTCAGTAAATCGCGTAAAGCAAAATAAAGGTTACTATACTTTTATTTCAAAGTGGGGCATTACATCCAGTACTTTAACCGAATTGTATTTGAAAAGAGGTCAGGCATTCAGCGGATTATTACCAGAGCCGCAATTGTCTTTTGGAACCAGGATCAAGAATTTTTTTAAAAGAATAGACGTTGCTTTTAGAAGGCTATGATATTAGATAATTTTAAAAAACATCTTGAGACAAAACAACCATTTTCTGAAAGACGTTCTTTTTTTTATTGCTAATAAATTCGATTTATTTCTAAAGAAAGTTGCCATTCTTAAGAAATTATTTTGGATTGAAAAATCGCTGTAACTCTTATTTATATTTTGAAGCAACTGTTTTGATTGCAGATTTTTATCCGGACACGTTTCGTAAAATAATTTTACTCTTCGCCGGATAATGGCGCGGGCCGCATGTTTCGTGTCTTTCTTGCGTCCGCCTTTTACATTTATGGCACCGATAAAATTACTTGAATGTTGCCGGTATCCAACTAACGTCTTGTTTACAAATGGTACCACTCCACTTGATGTAGCTATAAAAGCAAGCCACCAATCATGAATAATTTCTGCCGGAAATGGAAAAGCAAGTGAGGCAATTTGCCGGGTAAAAATTGCTGCATGCCCTGAAATACAATTGCCAATAATAAATGGCTCGCAGTTGTTGTAGGTTGCCAGGTTTTTAATATCAGAAAGCCTTTTATTCAGCAACGTACCTTCTTCATTTATAAATGTTGAGTCACAGAAAACCATGCCATAGGATTTTATTTCGTTCATCAAAATTTCAATCTTTCGCTTGTCCCAAATATCATCCTGGTCGCAAAGGGAAATGTATTGGCCGTTGGATAATAATATCCCTTTCTCAAATGTTTTAATATGGCCGAGATTTTTTTCGTTCTCATAAAGTGTCATATTTGAATGCTCGGCAGCATACATATTAAGAATAGATAAAGTATTATCAGATGAGCAATCATCTATCACTATAATTTCAATGTGAGCATACGTTTGTTCAAAAACTGAATTGAGTTGTTCATTTAAAAAGCGCTCACCATTGTAGGTTGCCATTACTATCGAAACAAGCGGCGTGTTTTCTGTAACTGGCATTAGAGAAAGTATAATTTTAGAAGTTACGTTGATTTAAAAAAGATCAATTTATTTAGAAGAATTCCTTAAAAATTTGGGTTTGATTAATTGATAGTTTTTAAATCCGCCAATATGGTTTCCACCAAAAATATTTTGTTCTAAGAAACTTATAATGCGGTATTTTAATTTATCATGTTTGTGTTTTTTCACCTCTTGGTTATAAGGATATAACTGTTTTTGCCAATTAAATTTTTTAATAAAATCCTTCATCACTGCAGGATGGCTTTCTTTAAAAATGGAAAGTTTATCGAGGTTGCCATAATTATATAAATCGGGCTCATCTTTATTTTTCGAAGAAGCTTCTTCTTTTCCAAAAATGTCGGTTTCAAAAAGAACGCGTTTTTTTTGCATTAGCGCGGGTGGCCTTACCCAGCCGTAATGATAAATACTGGCGTCAACCTCAGCAACTTTCAGCTTAAATGTATTTTCTTTTTGAAAATAATTATTTTTAAAACGGGGAATGCGCCTGAAAGACTGAGCATCACGCCAGGAGTGAATTTCAGGGTTGTTGCGGATGATCCTTATTTCTTTAGAATACCACGTATGCGATAAAATATAATGCGAATAATCGCCCCAAAAATGCGTGTAATTAAAAAGCAATCCTTCCACTTCGGTAACATCTAACAGTTCGACACACCTGCTTTTTATAATGGATAAATATTTTTCGTGTACCACCTCATCGCTTTGTAAATAAAAAAGCCAATCACCTTTGCAATGCTCTTTTGCAAGATCTGTTTGGTGTGCATATTCGCTGCCACCGGCATACTTTTCGGTATCCCATTTTGTATGAATGATCTTTATTTTATTTGAATTTATTTTTTTTATTTCTTCCAGCGTTTGATCATCATCGTCACAATTACCTAAAGCAATTACAAACTCGTCAACTATTGGCAAAATTGATTCAATGGATTCCTTTACCGGATAATATAATTTGCCTGCATTTCGAACCATGCTAAATCCACTAATGAACATTTAGGCTTCTTGTTGGTTAAATTCAAATGTAAAGATTAAAATTATTGTAAGTCCTTTTTCTAATGCTACTCATAAAATGAATATTATTTTACTTTCATTAATTTCTCAATTGTAAATTTGTTCCCTTCAAAACATTATAATAAAATGACCAACTTTATTCCCATATTTCCACTATCCGTAGTTGTTTACCCGGGAGAAGATTTAAATCTTCACATTTTTGAACCCAAATACAAACAGCTTATTAAAGAATGCTTTGATCAGAAAAAGCCGTTTGGTATGCCTGTCGTTATCGATAACAAAGTAAATGAATTAGGCACGCTGGTAGATATTGTAGAAATTTCAAAAGTTTACGATACGGGTGAAATGGATATAAAAACAAAAGGCCAAAAGGTCTTCAGGGTTTTGGAAATTATTGATGAAGTGCCTGATAAACTATATAGCGGCGCGATTGTAAGTTATCCCGCAAATACTGGCCCTGGTAAAAAGTTGTTGATGAGCAAAGTAATTTTTGCTATCAAAGAATTGCACAAGCTCCTGAAAGTAAAGCGGCCATTTCATGAAAATGAAGATGATTTAAATAGTTATGATGTGGCACACCACGCCGGCCTCACCTTAAAGGAAGAATATGAATTTCTTACACTTACCAATGAGTTACAGCGGCAGGAATATTTAAAGCGGCATCTTGCTAAAGTATTGCCGGTGGTAGCTGAAATGGAATTATTAAAGGAAAAAATTAAACTTAACGGGCATTTTAAAAACATCAGCGGTTTTAATATTTCCTAAATTGAAAATAATATAGCTATCTTTTTCAAAACCGTAAACTACATTGGATACAACTCTTTGTTTTGACTTTGGCAATACGCGGCTTAAGTGTGGCGTATTTGAAGATGATAAACTTGTCGAAGTATTTTCAATTGCAGACAGCAGTATCGAAGTAATTGAAGAGTTGCTAAATAAGTATAAACCGAAAAAAAGTATTCTTGCATCTGTTATTGATCATGATGAAGCAATTGAAAAAATTCTTGCTCATGCTACTCTTTTTCACAAACTTAACTCACAATCTGTTTTGCCATTTACTACTCCGGTTGGCAAACCGGAAACTATTGGCGCAGACAGGCTGGCGCTTGCCGCAGCCGCAGTTCATCTTTATGAAGGAAAAAATAATCTCGTTATCGCGTTGGGATCATGCGTTACTTACAATTTTATAAATAAGTATAACAGCTTTGTTGGCGGAAGTATTTCGCCCGGTATGGAAATGCGTTTTAAAGCGCTGAATTCTTTTACTGCAAAGCTTCCGCTAATTAAGGCAGATTGGAATTTTCCGTTAATCGGTTATGATACGCGCACTAATATTTTAAGCGGGGTTTTAATCGGACTTGCAGAAGAAATCAATGGAACGATAAATAAATACGAAGAAAAGTTCGCCAACTTTAACGTGCTTTTAACCGGTGGTGACGCCTACTATCTTGCGCCACATCTTAAAAGAAAGATATTTGCTGACCCCGATTTGATTTTTAAAGGCTTGTATGCAATTAGCGAAGCAAATCAAAAGTAAAAATGTAACCTTGTGTCAAAGGCAATTTAAATCGGAATGTTTTTGAAACTGCCGTTCATTCCTGGATGAAACTAAATGACTAATAATAATTACCATATTTATTTTTTCAAGGCACTGCTTTTATCGGGTTGCTTTTTTATTACTTCATGCGAAAATTCGCCGGAAGATATTGCTAAAATAACTTCAAAAAGCATAGGTGTGGAAGAAGCAATTGATGTAAATATTTTATACAGCCTTGGCGATAAAACTAAGGCAAGGTTGAGTGCTCCTTATATGCTTCGCCATGAAGATGCTGTTCCTTATATAGAATTTACTAAAACAGTTCATACCGATTTTTTTGATGATAGCCTGCGCATAGAAAGTAAGCTGGACGCGCATTATGGAAAGTACATGGAAACTGAAAGCAAAGTTTACCTGAGGGATAGTGTTGTGGTTTTCAATACCAAAGGCGATACACTTTATTGCAACGAGTTGTATTGGGACCGATCAAAACCCGGCAGGGAATTTTTTACCGATAAGCCAGTGAGGATCCGGACTCCTTCGCAAATAATAGATGGAGATGGATTGGACGCACCGCAGGATTTTAAGAGCTGGCATATCATCAACGGAAGAGGTTTCGTACGCGTGAATTCGACGGAGTTCCCGCAATAAGCTATATTTCGACACAAATTTTAAAATAATTTCAGTCTCCATTTATTTATGAAACATGGCCGATTTTAATTATTGGTTTGATTTTAGTGGTTGAATGAACAGAAGTTTTTAAATTAGGACATATAAATAAGTCATCATAATTATCAATAACACTTAATCATTAATCAAAAAAAAATATAAAAATGACCAGAAATGCGACAGCCGTTTGGCAGGGAACAGGTAAAGAAGGAAAAGGAACAATTAGTACCCAAAGTACTGTTTTGAATCAAACACAATATTCATATAAGTCAAGGTTTGAAGATGGCGTAGGCACAAACCCGGAGGAACTTATTGCGGCTGCTCATGCAGGCTGTTTCACTATGAAGCTAAGCTTTGTATTGCAGGAAGGAGGATTTACTGCAGACGAAATTGAAACAAAATGTGATGTAACTTTATCAGATGGTGTTATTACAAAATCGCACCTGACTGTAACGGCAAAAATTCCCAATATAAGTAAGGAGCAGTTTGATGAAAGCGCAAAAAATGCTAAAGAAAATTGCCCCGTTTCGAAATTATTGAATACAGATATTTCTATGGAAGCAACGCTAAGCTGATGTAGGTTTTATAATATTTCAAAAAGGTATTGCTTGATTATTACGGGCAATACCTTTTTCTATTTTGAAAAGAGCAGCGGAAAAAAAATTTTTAAAAAAAATTAATTAAACGTTTGTTTAATTCAAACAAGTGTTTAACTTTGCCCTCTTTTCAAAAAATGGATAAACAAACAGTAATATTATCAGCAGCCATGAAACTCTTTGGGCAAAAGGGTTTTGAAGGAACATCTGTGAGAGACATTGCTTCTGTAGCTGAGGTAAACCCGGCCATGATCAGTTACTATTTTGGGTCTAAAGAGAAATTATTTGAAAAATTAGTCGAGCACAAAGCAGCCTATTTGAAAGGAGTATTTGAAGAGTTGGTTAATAATACTTCTTTAAGTCAAATGGAAAAACTGACAATTGTAGTAGACCGGTATATTGAAAGGATGTTTCAATCTCCTCAATTCAATCACCTGTTACACAGGGAGCTTTCATTGGAGCGCAGGCCACAGTTGAAGAACGCGATCAGTGATATTTTATTAAGAAATTTTGTTTCTGTAAGAAAAATAATACAAGACGGTGTAGAAAAAGGGGAATTTAAAAAGGTAGATGCTGAACTTACTATAGCGAGCGTGCTGGGAACCATTAATCACATGCTTTCGTCAGAAGTTATGTGCAGGAAAATGCTGCAGAAAGGCAAAGATTTTAACCCCTTTCAAAGCAAAAAATTAAAAGAAAGAATAGGTGAACATTTAAAGCAACTAATGCGTTCTCACCTTTTAGTAAGTAATCAATGAATTAATAAATAAGCAGGAATTCTAAAATAAAATTCGTGAAACAATTCAAACTTTTTTTAGCAATTATCGTTTTTTCAATTGCATTTGTAAGCCCTTTAATATCGCGGGCCCAGGATACCAGGCAACTATCGCTGCAGGAAGCTATAGACCTGGGTATTAAAAACAGCAAACAGTTGAAAGCTTCCGAGGCACGCAAAGACCAGGCTGACGCTGCTTTGCAGCAAGCAAAAGATAACAGGCTTCCTAACGCGAGCATTAGTGGTTCTTACTTGCGTCTTACAACTCCAAATATAACGGTTAAAACAAAAGCATTTGGCAGTGGTGGCGCCGATACTACCGGCGGTGGCAGTTCGGGATCGATAAACCAGGCAATGTATGGTATCTTCAATGTTTCACTTCCAATTTATGCCGGGGGGAAAATCCGGTACGGAATTGAATCCGCGAGGTACCTGCAGGAGGCTGTCAAACTTGACGGAGATAACAATAAGGATGCTATTATTTTAAATACAATAAATGCATATACCAATCTTTATAAAGCTGATGTAACGGTAAATGTGGTGAGAGAAAATCTTCAGCAATCTCTATATCGCGATTCAGTTTTATCGCGCCTGGAGCAAAATGGATTACTCGCGCGTAATGATTTATTGAAGGCGCAATTGCAATCTTCCAACATAGAGCTTTCTATTTTGGATGCCGAAAATAACCGGAAAATTGCTAATGTAAATATGAATCTTATGCTGGGGCTTCCGGAAAAAACAGTTTTGATTACCGATTCTACAACTTTTGAAAAGGCAATTTCCCTGAAAAATTTAGAGGAATATGAACAGCTTTCACTTCAAAACCGGAAAGATATACAGGCGCTTTCATTCAGAAAAAAGGCGGCAACTACTGGAATCTCTCTTGCCAAAGCTGAGATGTATCCTTCTGTCGCTTTATCCGGAGGATATATAGCTGCTGATATTCCGCATTTTCTTTCGATAACGAATGCAGTGACTGCTGGAGTAGGCGTGCAGTACAATATTGGATCTTTATGGAAAACAAAAGCGAAAATTTCGCAGGCCCAGGCGCGGGAAAGAGAAATTACTGCAAATGAAGGGCAGCTTGACGATGAAGTGCGACTCTCTATAAACCAGGATTATGAAAATATTTTACTGAGTAAAAAGAAGACGGATGTTTATCAAATAGCCGTTGCCCAGGCAACCGAAAATTACCGGATCACAAAAAATAAATTCGATAATAACCTGGTAAATACGACCGAGTTACTCGACGCCAACTTATTGCTTCTTCAATCCAAGTTGAACCTGGCAGTGGCAAAAGCAGATGTGACGCTGGCATATAACAGGTTGCTTGAATCGTCTGGTTTAATATCTGCCCAATAAAAAATTAAAAGCTTATAAATCAATTTTATGGAATCGAAAGAAAATGAAAAAAAATTACCGGAAAATTCATTGTCACCGGAAGAAGCTAATGAAAAAACAGCCGAAGCGCCTCAAAAGCGGAGCAAGGTTTTTCTTATTATACTTATAGTAATGTTGCTCTTGGGTGCCTGGTTTGGCATTTCTAAGTATACGTATGCACAACATCATGAAGAGACAGACGATGCGCAAATACAAGCCGACATTAGCCCGGTTATACCACGAGTTTCCGGTTATGTAATGGGCGTTAAGGTAAAAGATAACCAATTGGTTCGCAAGGGCGACACGTTACTGATACTTGACGACCGTGACCTTCAGTTAAAAGTAGACCAGGCCAATGCTGCACTTGCTACCGCAAAAAGCAATGTGGATGCTGCGCGTGCCAATACAAATGCTGCAAGATCTGGAATTGCCAGCTCAAGAGCCGGCGTTTCAACGGTGGATGCACAAATAGCGGCTGCGCAAATTAACGTAACGCGCACCGGCCAGGATTATACGCGGTATGCAAACCTTATACAAGATCATTCTATTACCCAGCAACAATATGAGCAGGCGCTGGCAGCAAAAGAAACTGCAGAAAAGCAATTACAAATTTTGCAACAGCAAAAGAACCAGGCTTCTACCCAAACTGGCGTAGTTTCATCTCAAAGTAACGCGACTGCGCAGCAGGTTGGAGTAACTCAGTCAATGGTTAAGCAGCGCGAGGTGGAAGTAGAAGACGCCAGGCTGAATTTATCGTATGCAGTAATAACCGCCCCGGAAGATGGCAGAGTTTCCAGGGTGAATGTGCAGGAAGGACAATACCTGCAAGCAGGACAAGCAATATTCAGCATTGTGCACAACACCAGCCTTTGGGTTGTCGCAAATTTTAAGGAAACTCAATATAAAAAAATGCGGGTCGGCCAACAAGTTGTGGTTCATGCCGACGCATTCCCAAAACATGATTTTGAAGCCACGCTTACGTCTTTTTCACCCGCAACAGGCGCTGAGTTTGCGTTGCTTCCACCCGATAATGCCAGTGGAAACTTTGTGAAAGTGGTGCAGCGTCTTCCTGTAAAAATTGAATTTGT
>JBDTKB010000287.1:0-5565 GCA_039935555.1 Ginsengibacter sp.
GGGGCCGTTGCTGATAAAAAATTAGTAGATGTTGCTATTGAAGAACTGACAACTGTTACCGGTCAGAAAGCAGTTGCAACCATGTCCAAAAAAGATATCTCTAATTTCAAGCTGCGTAAGAATATGCCCATAGGAGCTAAGGTTACTTTGCGTGGTGTGAATATGTATGAATTCCTTGACAGGTTGGTTTCTGTTTCGCTTCCGCGCGTGCGTGATTTTAAAGGTATCAGTGATAAATCTTTTGATGGCCGTGGAAATTATACATTGGGTGTTACCGAGCAAATCATTTTTCCAGAAATTGATATTGATAAAGTAAATAAAATAACCGGTCTTGATATCACTTTCGTAACAACAGCGGGTAGCAATGAAGAAGCATTTGAATTGCTTAAAGAACTGGGGATGCCTTTTAAGAATGTAAAAAAATAACCCTTCGATATACTCGGGAGGTGACAAAAAAAAATAAAAGAATATGGCTAAAGAGTCGGTAAAAGCGCGGCAAAAAAAACGGGAGAAAATGGTGGTCCAATATGCCGAAAAAAGAAAGGCTTTGAAAGAAGCTAAAGATTACAGGGGACTGGATCTTCTTCCTAAAAACGCCTCCCCGGTTCGGCTTAAAAACCGCTGCCAGCTTACGGGCAGGCCACGGGGTTATTTAAGGCATTTCGGACTTTCAAGAAACATTTTCCGTGATATGGCTTTACAGGGAAAAATTCCCGGAGTTAAGAAAGCAAGTTGGTAAACCAACAATTATTAATGATATCATGGATATCGCATTGTAAATAAATAAAAATAAAAAAATAACAATGGTTACTGATCCCATAGCAGATTACTTAACAAGAATACGAAATGCTCAAATGGCCAATCACAGGCTTGTAGAGATTCCGGCAAGTAATTTAAAGAAGCGCATCACCGAAATTTTATAGGACAAAGGATATATTTTGAAATATAAATTTGAGGACGATTCAAAACAAGGTTTAATAAAAATCGCTTTGAAATACGATCCTCAATCTAAACTTCCTGCAATTCAAAGTCTTGAAAGAATTAGTCGTCCGGGTTTGCGGACTTATTCAAAACCTGATGAATTTAAGAGGGTGAAAAACGGGTTAGGAATTGCGATCATCTCCACCTCAAAAGGAGTAATGACGGATAAAGAAGCGAGATCTCAGAAGGTGGGTGGAGAAGTTCTATGTAATATTTATTAATTGATTCTGGTAAGATAATTAAGCCTTAGTCGTGGCTGAACTCTGCCAGTAATATAAAAAAAATTAAAACCGGCTATGTCAAGAATTGGAAAAAATCCCGTAACGTACCCGAGCGGTGTAAATGTAAGCGTTAGTGCAGATAATGTGATAACTGTTAAGGGCCCTAAAGGTGAACTGAAACAAACTATCGACCGAGATATTAAGGTTGAAGTTAAAGACGATAAAATTGAATTTGTTCGTCCCACAGATCAAATAAGGCATAAAGCAATGCATGGCCTGTATCGCTCACTTGTAAATAACATGGTACAAGGTGTAACAAATGGTTATGTAAAAAAGCTTGAATTAGTAGGTGTTGGTTATAAAGCTGCAAGCCAGGGAAATCTTCTGGATCTTTCTCTAGGATATTCTCACAATATTGTTGTTGAAATTCCGAAGGAATTGAAAGTTGCCACAGCACAGGAAAAAGGTAAAAACCCAATTATAACTTTAGAAAGTATTGACAAACAATTGTTGGGTCAGGTTGCGGCAAAAATTCGCAGTCTGCGCAAGCCGGAACCATACAAAGGAAAGGGTGTGAAGTTTGAAGGTGAAGTGTTGCGTAGAAAAGCAGGTAAATCCGCTGGTAAATAAGTTGAAATAACAAATCTCCGGCAGAATCGGAGAGCAAATTGAATATAAAATGAACTCAAAAGTTAACGCAAGGCAAAAGATAAGGTACCGCATTCGCAAAAAAATAAGTGGAAGCGCTCAAAGGCCAAGGCTTAGTATTTTTAGGAGCAACCGCGACATTTACGTACAATTGATAGATGATGAAAATGGCGTTACACTTGCTTCAGCGTCATCTCGCCAGGCAGATATTGCGGCTCAAAAAGCGAATAAAGTTGACCAGGGAAAATTAGTGGGTTCAGCTATTGCAAGAAAGTCTGAGGAATTGGGAATTAAAGATGTTGTTTTTGACCGCAGCGGATATATTTATCACGGCAGAATCAAAGCAGTAGCGGAAGGCGCACGTGAAGGCGGGTTGAAGTTTTAATAACAATTTTTTAAAAAATATCAATGTTGAAATCAAATACACAAAGAATAAAAGGTGCTGATCTTGAGCTGAAAGAGAAAGTAGTATCCATTAATCGTGTTGTAAAAACAACTAAAGGTGGAAGGGCATTTAGCTTTTCTGCATTAGTAGTGGTGGGTAACGAAAATGGTGTGGTAGGCCAGGGGCTTGGAAAAGCTAAGGAAGTTCAGGAAGCAATTCTCAAAGGTATCGATGATGCAAAAAAGAATCTTATCAGGGTTCCAATTATGCATGGCACTATTCCTCATGAGCAATGGAGCAAAGAAGGTGCAGCAAAGGTGTTAATTAAGCCAGCCGCCCAGGGAACAGGTGTAATTGCGGGAGGTAGCATGCGTGCAGTTTTAGAAAGTGCCGGCATTACTGATGTGCTTGCTAAATCTTTGGGCTCTGCTAATCCTCATAATGTGGTTAAGGCGACAGTAAAAGCTTTGGCAACTTTAAGGGAACCGATTGCAGTAGCTAAAACCAGGAACATATCTTTAAAGAAAGTATTTAACGGATAAGATATAAAAATGAAAAAGATAAAAATAACACAAGTGAAAAGCGGAATCGATCGTTCTGAAAGGCAGAAACTTACATTGAAGGCACTTGGCTTAAACAAAATGAATGCTACCAAAGAAGTAGTTGCCACTCCCCAGATTTTAGGAATGGTTAAAAAAGTTAACCATTTGGTTACTGTTGAAGAAATAGCTTAAGCAGCTATTTTTATTTAAAATAAATTCACTTTCAAAGCGAGCCCCGCGTACACGGAGCGTTAAGTAAAAAAAAGTACAATGCAACTACACAATTTAAGGCCTGCAACAGGCGCAACTCACAAAGAAAAAAGGATAGGCCGCGGTGAAGCTTCCGGTAAAGGTGGAACTTCCACTAAAGGTAACAAAGGCGGACAAAGCAGGGCGGGTTACAAAATTAAAATGGCTCATGAAGGTGGCCAGATGCCTATTCAACGCAGACTACCTAAACGTGGGTTTAAGAATATCAATCGTATTGAATACAAAGTATTCAATCTTGGTCAAATTGATCAATTAATTGAAAAACATGGCCTTAAGGAATTTAATATCGAGAGTCTTTATATCAATAATCTTATCAGCCAAAATGATCGGGTAAAGATTTTAGGAAATGGTGTAATGAAGGCAACAATACCTTTTCAGGTGAATGCAATAAGTGAAAAAGCTAAAGGCGCTATCGAATCTGCTGGTGGAACTGTCGAAATAGTTAAATAATTAATTGATATTTGCTTTCTGACTTAAAGTAAATATTTAAATATTGATAATTCTGTGAAGAAATTCATCAAAACACTAAAGAACATCTGGACCATTGAGGAGTTAAGAAATAAAATTCTTACTACCTTATTGTTGATACTTATTTATAGAGTGGGTTCCTATATAGTTCTTCCAGGTCTCGACCCAAATCAACTTACGAATCTTGCCAATAGTTCAAAGGGCGGAATGCTCGGACTTTTGGATGCTTTTGTTGGTGGTGCTTTTGCTAAGGCATCCATTTTTGCGTTAGGCATTATGCCATACATTTCTGCATCAATTTTTATGCAGTTAATGACAATTTTAGTTCCTCAAATTTCTAAAATACAAAAGGAAGGAGAAAGTGGTCAAAAGAAAATCAATCAATGGACTCGGTATCTAACCGTAATTGTGACTGCATTTCAAGCCGCTGCTTATATTGGATTTTTAAAAAGCTCTAACCAGGGAGCTTTGTTACCAGCTTATGAGCCCTTCTTCTGGGTATCAACAGTTATATTATTAACAACGGGTACCTTATTTGTGATGTGGCTTGGAGAAAAAATTACGGACAAGGGTTTGGGAAACGGAACTTCAATAATTATCATGGTAGGTATTTTGGCAAGGCTTCCGCAAAACTTTGTACAGGAATTTTCTGCAAAGCAAACCCGTGGTGGCGGTGGATTATTAATATTTATGGTGGAAATCGCCGCATTTATAGCAGTAATTTTAGGACTAATTGTATTAGTACAAGGTGTTAGAAAAGTGCCGGTAAATTATGCCAAACAGATTGTGGGAAACAGGCAATTTGGTGGTGCCAGGCAGTTTTTACCTTTGAAAGTAAATGCTGCAGGTGTTATGCCGATCATATTTGCGCAAGCAATTATGTTTTTGCCAACCATTTTCTTAGGCTTTCAAACAACTGGTAAAAATTGGGCTACTTATTTTACACAGCCAACCAATATTGTTTACATGACTGTCTATTCCATTATGGTTATTGGTTTTACATTTTTATACACGGCGCTAATTTTCAATCCGCGACAAGTTTCGGACGATCTTAAACGTAGCAACGGTTTTATACCAGGCGTGAAGCCAGGGCAACCTACTACGGATTATATCGGGACAATCATGGATCGCATTACTTTGCCTGGTGCTGTTTTGTTAGCTTTTGTAGGTATTTTACCAGGCATTGCGCAGTTGCTGGGAGTTACACAGGGCTTTGCTTCTTTTTATGGAGGAACATCTTTACTAATTATGGTGGCAGTTGTATTGGATACTTTACAGCAAATAGAAACCCAGTTACTCATGCGGCAGTATGATGGTTTGATGAGCACAGGACGAATACAGGGAAGGCAGTCGGTAGCACCCGGAGTAACAGGGAACATGTAATTAATTTATACTGAACTTATTTATAACCCTGTAGCCAAATGCACAGGGTTTTTTTAATACGGATATGATTATCTATAAAACGCAGGAGGAAACAGAATTGATCAGGCAAAGCTGTTTGCTTGTTAATAATACAATTGCTGAAATTGCGAAGCATGCTAAGCCTGGTGTTTCATCTCTTTATCTCAATAACCTCGCTGATACCTTTATACGGGACAACGGCGCTATTCCTTCTTTTAAAAATTATCATGGCTTTCCTTTTGCATGTTGTATGTCTGCAAACGACGCTGTTGTTCATGGTTATCCTACCAGCATCGAATTAAAGGAAGGTGATGTTCTTTCCGTTGATGTAGGCGCATTAAAAAACGGGTTTCATGGAGATAGCGCATATACGTTCGCGTTAGTGACGGTACCGGATGATGTAAAAAAGTTAATGCGAATTACCAACGAAGCATTGTACAAAGGAATTGAAAAAGCGGTAGCAGGAAATAGAGTAGGAGATATCGCTTTTGCGGTACAGGAACATACCGAACGAAAAAATGGCTACGGCGTGGTGAGGGAATTGGTTGGCCATGGGCTTGGCCGCGATTTGCATGAAGATCCACAAGTTCCCAATTACGGAAAGCGTGGCAGTGGTACCAAACTTAATGACGGCCTGGTGATAGCAATT
>JBDTKB010000288.1:0-3035 GCA_039935555.1 Ginsengibacter sp.
AAGAAGAACTTGCTCATTATTTTCCGGAAATGAAAGCTGTTATGAATGAATGCCGGTTTAATAATTGCATTCATGTTGAAGAGCCTGGTTGTGCAGTTAAGAAAGCAGTGGAAGAAGGGAAGATTGCTGCAAATCGTTACATAAGCTACCTAAACATTCTTGGAACGATTGATATAAAAAAATGGTGAAAAGTAGTTTTTTACCGATAAAAAATACTGTTACATCTAAAAAGCATTTCTTTCTAAAAACTTAGCTACTTCACGCACTGCCTTATTATCTCTAGCAATGCCTTTGGTATTGTGAGGCAATATAGAAACGCCATTAAAAATATTATAGTGAAGTGTTAGAAAATGATTTTTATACCTAAAATCCCAGTCGAGTGTATCGGCATCATCAATCTGGTTTATGAATTTTACATTCAACCCATCCGTAAGTGTATCCGCGATTGAATAGAATTTTGAAACACCGCAATTGTCGTCTATGACCGCTTCTGTTCCTCCGAAATTTGTTTTTAAATGATAACACATAAAGGTTGGGTTTGGATTATTAGGATATACGAAATTTTAGTTTTTTATGATTTAAATTTCTTCGCTTTCCTTGCTGCTTTAATTGCGGCTTTATCTCCGGATAAAATTCTTTCAGCTCCAACATTTTTTCCATTGGTCGGACATCCATATTTTTCTTTCTTTTTTAATACAGAACATCCTGAAAGTATCCAGACAAAAAGAACAACTTTAAAAATTTTCTTCATCACTGCAATTTTTAGCCCGCTTTGGAAATTCATTGTTAAGGATTCAATAAAAAACTTAACCCATAAATAAAAATTTCTAAGACTAATTTTTTTAACCTTGCTATTCCTTAAACCAACCTGCGTACATCACATAATTATCAGCAATCCTGTTTATTTCGCCGCTAATAAGCGCTTCAGAAATATCCTTGACCTTTTTTGCAGGTACGCCTGCGTAAATTGATGCGGATTCTATAACGGTGTTTTCAAGAACAACGGCCCCGGCAGCTATGATACTGTTACTGCCAATTTTTGCATGATCCATTACAATAGCGCCCATGCCAACAAGCACATTATCCTCTATAACGCATCCATGTACGATTGCATTGTGTCCGATGCTGACATTATTTCCAATCTCAGTTGCCGCTTTTAGGTAAGTACAGTGTATAATTGCACCATCCTGTACGTTTACTTTGTTCCCCATTCTTATACTGTTTACATCGCCGCGTATCACTGCGTTAAACCAAACGCTGCAATCATCACCCATAATTACATCTCCGGCAATAGTAGCATTTGGGGCGATAAAGCAGTTATTGCCGATTACCGGTTTAATACCTTTTACTTCAATAATAAATGACATAATTTTTATTTTTTATTTGCCGTGAAAGAAATTTAGAAAGCGGTTTGCAGCACTAAAATGCTTCTTTCATTTTACTAAATACGAAAAAAGTTTTATGCGAATAAAAAAATATCCTTCAAAAGGTAAAAAAAGCTTTCACTAATTGTTATCCTAATTTCGTTAAAAATAAGCGAATGAAAATTTTGATTTCACTTCATTGCTTAATTCAATTAAATAAATTTAAAGTAATTTTTTACTGTGACTAACCGGCAAATATTTTTAAATCATATCGGGCAAACATCACCTGCACCGTTGCTTCTTGAAATTGTAAAAGCAGAAGGCTGCAAATTGTATGACGTTAATAACAAAGAATATATTGACCTTATTGGCGGCATAAGCGTTTGTAATATTGGACACGGAAATCAAAAGGTGAAAGACGCGATTCATGAGCAGGTGAATGCTTACCTGCATGTAATGGTAAACGGCGAATTGGTTTTGTCGCCTCAAACTGCTTTTGCGAAGATGCTCACGGACCATCTTCCATCATCGCTCAATTCTGTTTTCTTTACTGCCTCCGGAACAGAAGCAACAGAAGGCGCAATGAAGCTGGCAAAAAGATTTTCGGGCAGAACGCAAATTGCTGCATTCAATAATAGTTATCATGGTAGCACACAAGGTGCCTTAAGCATTATGGGAAGTGAATATTGGCGCAACGCCTTTCGTCCGTTGTTGCCAGATATTCTACATCTTACTTTTAATAGTTTTGAAAGCCTGGAATATATCACAGATCAAACGGCATGCGTGGTTGCAGAAACGATACAAGCAGAAGCGGGTGTAATTGTTCCCGATATAAAATGGATGCAGGCGCTACGAAAGAAATGTGATGAAACAGGAACACTTTTAATACTTGACGAAATTCAATGTGGCTTTGGCAGAAACGGAACGCTTTGGGCTTTTCAGCAATTTGATATAATGCCAGATATTTTATTATTAGGAAAAGCACTTGGCGGCGGCATGCCATTAGGAGCATTTATTGCAGATAAAAAATTAATGGATACGCTGACCAACAAACCGGTACTTGGCCACATTAATACTTTTGGCGGCCACCCGGTTTGTTGTGCCGCTGGTTTGGCTGCCATGAAAGTTCTGATAGACGGAAATATTATTCGGGATGTATTTGCGAAGGAAAAATTTTTCATCGATCAACTCCATCATCATAAAATAAAAGCAATCAGGAGTTGTGGTTTGATGATCGCTCTTGAATTTGTAAGCTTTGATCAAAATAAAAAAGTTATTGATCAGCTTATTGAAAAAGGTGTATTTACTGATTGGTTTTTATTTGCGCCGGAATGTTTGAGAATTGTTCCGCCACTTACCATTACTACCGAAGAAATTGAACACGTTTGTAAAAACATAAACAGTATTTGTTTGTAAAGGAATTTTTTTGATAAAGGATATATTTTAGCCCTCATTTCTTGAATCAAGATACCACGTTTTTGCATAAAAAAAAGCTGATAATTACCAGCTCTTTTTTTCTTATAAATTAAATAGAAGATTTAAAAATCAAGTCCCATACTAAAATAATAAATAGGCTTGCCACGAAAAAAACCATTCATTGGCCATCCTGCATCAAACTTTAAAAAGTATCCTAACAAGGTACTTCTCGCGCCAAAACCATATCCACCAAGG
>JBDTKB010000289.1:0-6744 GCA_039935555.1 Ginsengibacter sp.
ACCTGGCCAAATCGGGAATTGATATTGCGCAGTTCCAGTTTTATGATTTGTTGAGAACGCTTCGCTATGTTTTAAGAAATGATTTTTATAATATTTATTTTTTAGAGCGATCATCAAAGTTGTATGATCTTGAAATTTCTTCTTTGCAAAAACTGCTTCCAGCATTTGATGAGCAGGTACGAAAGGGCTATATGGCGCCGGTAGATGCAATCAGGATTAAGTCTCAACTTTACACTCTCCAGGCAGAGTATGATGGCCTGCAAACTAACATTGACAATATTCAAAGTGAATTAAAACTAATATTAAGAAGTTCTGCTGAAACCTACCTGGTACCTGTTGCAGATACAGCAATAATAAGCGGTCAATTTATTTCAAGATTGAATTACAGGGAATTATTAGACAGTGCAATGGCAAACCGGCCGGATCTTAAGGTTTTGAGCGCAACAATCATTTATAACAATAATAATCTCACACTACAAAAAGCATTTGCTAAGCCGGACATCACGGTTGGTGCGAGCTATGACAGGCTCGGCAGTTATGTAAATAATTATAATGCTATTGGTATCGGCATTCCCCTACCGTTTTTTAATCGCAACCAGGGAAACATTAAAAATGCTAAAATACAATTGGAACAAAGTAAAGTGAGCTATGAAAGTGGTATAGAAAAAGTGAAAAATGATGTAACCACCAATTACGTAACTGCATTGCGATCGGAAAAATTATTGGCAAGCTTTGATCCAAATTTTGATGCAGATAACAGGCGGCTTATAAACGAAGTAACCATAAATTTTCAAAAGAAAAATATCACCATGCTTGAGTTCCTGGATTTTTATAACTCATATAAACAAAACGTTTTACAATTGAATCAACTCAGGTATAATAAAATAAGCGCATTGGAACAGCTTAATTTTTCAACAGGTAAAATTTTATTTAATCCTTGATGCACACCAATTCACTAAAATTTTCCAATTAATAATATTCAATAAAATGCATAAAGATTTTTTATCAGTTTCATTTTTCCTGGCGATGATCATTGGCTTGTCTGCCTGCAACGATCCAAAACCAGGTGAATCAAAACCAAAGTATGTGATAACTGATTCGCTGCTAAAAACACTCACTATCGATAGTGTAATGGATTGTCCTGTTGTGAATTCATTGAAATTGACCGGGAAGGTTTCTTTTAATGAGGAGAAAGTAAGCAGGATATTTCCAATGGTTAGTGGTGTAATTACCGGAGTAACCGCGCAGTTGGGCGATTTTGTGCAGAAGGGACAGAGGCTTGGCATTATTAAAAGTGGTGAAATGGCCGGCTATGGAAGTGACCTTATTACTTCGAAAACGAACGAACTGATTGCACAAAAAAATATGGATGCCGCAAATGATATGTATAAAAGCGGCCTCATGTCAGAAAAAGATTACCTCAATGCCCAGCAGCTTTATAAACAATCGCAGGCTCAATATAATCGCTCCCGCCAGGTTTTGCAATTTAATGGCGGAAATACGCAGGGAGAATTTATAGTTAAGGCACCAATAAGCGGCTTTATCGTTGAAAAGCAGATTAATAATAATATGGCTATCCGAAATGATAATAACAATAATTTATTTACAGTTTCTGACCTTAAAAATATTTGGGTGATGGCGAACGTATACGAGTCAAACATAACGCAGGTGCACGTAGGCGATGCTGCTGAGGTAACTACCCTTTCATACCCGGGCAGAGTTTTTAAAGGTAAGGTTGACCAGGTTTTAAACGTGCTGGACCCTACCAATAAAGTAATGAAAATAAGAGTTGTATTGGCCAATGATGACTACGCGTTGAAGCCCGAAATGTTTGCCAGCGTTAATGTCATCAATCAAAAAGGTAATGATGCTTTATGCGTTCCATCAAGCGCGTTGATCTTTGACCAAAGTGAATATTTCATATTGGTTTACAAAAGCCCCTCGGACGTACGAGTAATCCCGGTAAAAATCCTTAGCACCAACGCTGATAAGACCTATATAACGGGGCGCGTAGACGCAGGAGAAAGAATTATTGCCTCTAATGCATTATTGATTTACCAGGCAATGAATAATTAAAGCAAAAAAACAACGCATGTTAAAAATACTCAGATCTGTTTTGGCTTTTTCATTAAAGCGAAAATATTTTATTTTGTTTGCTTCTCTTGGTTTGTTGGTGGGCGGCATAATTACCTTTCGGAACATGCCAATTGAAGCTTTTCCGGATGTAACAAATACAGAGATCACCATCATAACGCAATGGCCTGGACGCAGTGCCGAAGAAATTGAAAAATTTATCACGATCCCTATAGAAATTTCGATGAATCCTGTTCAAAGAAAAATCAGCTTGCGCTCTACCAGTATTTTCGGATTGTCTTATATCAAGTTAGTTTTTGAAGATAACGTTACCAACGACCAGGCGCGAATACAGGTCAACGATCTTATTTCCAATGCAGAACTTCCTGGCGGTGTTTCGCCGTCTATTCAACCGCCCACCGGGCCTACGGGAGAAATTTTTAGATACACCCTTGAAAGTAAAACAAGAAATACAAGGGAATTAAAAACCCTGCAGGATTGGGTGGTTGACCGGCAATTAAGATCCGTTCCCGGCGTAGCAGACGTGGTAAGTTTTGGCGGCGAAACAAAGGCTTATGAAATTAGAGTGGATCCCGGAAAGATCAGTACGCTCGGAATTACTTCTTTAGATGTATATAATGCTGTAGCAAAAAGTAACATCAATATTGGTGGAGATGTAATCAATATTAATAACCAGGCTTATGTTGTTCGCGGTATTGGTTTGTTAAATGACATTAACGAAATTAAAAACATTATTGTACAAAATGTGAACGGTATTCCCGTACTCGTGAAGGATATTGCCGACGTTGAAATTTCTAACTTGCCACGCCTTGGCCATGTCGGTAGAACTGATGGAATAGATTCTGCAGGCAAAAGAACCATCACGAATAATGACGATGCTGTGGAAGCAATTATTTTAATGCGGAAGGGCGAGAACCCAACTGATGTGATGAAGGCATTAAAGTTAAAAATACAAAAAGTGAATGACCAGGTTTTGCCCAGGGATACGAAAATTGTTCCTTATTATGACCGGGAAGATCTTATACATTTTGCCACGGGAACTGTTCTGCATAACCTGGTGGAAGGCATACTGCTGGTTACTTTGATAGTGTCGTTGTTTATGTTTAACTGGCGAACCACTTTAATAGTTTCAATAGTAATTCCTTTAGCGTTGCTGTTTGCTTTTATCTGTTTAAGGCTTATGGGAATGTCCGCCAACCTTTTGTCTTTAGGTGCTATCGACTTTGGAATAATAATAGATGGCGCCGTCGTAATGGTGGAGGGAATATTTGTAATCCTTGATCAGAAAGCAAAAGAAATGGGAATGGAGCGGTTTAATAAAGTTTCCAAATTGGGATTATTAAAAAATAAAGGGGCAGAACTAGGCAAAGCTATTTTCTTTGCCAAGCTCATTATAATTGCTGCTTTGCTTCCGATTTTTTCGTTCCAAAAAGTTGAAGGCAAGTTGTTTTCGCCGCTGGCATACACACTCGGCTTTGCGCTGCTCGGCGCTTTGATAATAACGCTTACACTTGTCCCGGTTTTAATAAGCATGCTACTTAGGAAAAATGTTCATGAAAAGCACAACCCGATTGTACACCACATTACCGGGTTCATGCTTAAAAGCTTTGCTTTTACGACCAGGCATAAACGCACTTCTGTGATAGTTTCTATAATAGTAATTGTTGTTGGGTTATTTTCATTTAAATTTCTCGGCTCTGAATTTTTACCCGAATTAGATGAGGGATCAATTTATGTACGGGTGCAATTGCCGTATAGTATTTCATTAGATAAATCAGTAGAAATAGCAAACCAGGTTCGGGGGAAAATAATTCAATTTCCGCAAGTGAAATATGTTGTATCCCAAACGGGCAGGCCGGACGATGGCACTGATGTTGCCGGATTTTATAATAATGAATTCGACGTGTTGCTTTACCCTGAAGATTCATGGAAACCAAAAATTACAAAAGATGCTTTAATTGATAGTATGAATAAAAGTTTATCCGTCATTCCCGGTGCAGATTTAAATTTTTCGCAGCCCATTACCGATAACATAGAAGAAGCTGTATCTGGTGTGAAAGGATCTATTTGTGTAAAGATTTTTGGTGATTCATTGAATTATATGGAAGCAAAGGCCGATGATATTTATAAAGTATTACAAACGGTAAATGGCATTGCAGATCTTGGTGTAATCAAAAACATTGGACAGCCCGAACTGGATATTGATCTCGATCAGCAAAAAATGGCTTTATATGGTGTGGCTACAGCCGATGCAAATGCGGTTATTGAAATGGCTATTGGAGGCAAGGCAGCATCTCAACTATATGAAGGCATCGAAAAGTTTGATATACGTATACGCATACCCGAAGAATATCGCAAATCTGAAGCAGATATAGGAAACCTTATGGTACCGACTGAAAGCGGATCAAAAGTGCCGGTAAAAGAAATAGCGAATATTACTACGCAAACGGGCCCCTGCCTGATTTTCAGGGATGCGAATGAAAGATACTCTGCCGTTAAGTTTTCTGTGAGAGGACGGGATATGGGCAGCACCATCAAAGAAGCGCAAGCTAAAATTGATAAAGCGGTGCATTTAAAAAATGGATATTCGATGAGTTGGGAGGGAGATTTTGAAAACCAGCAGCGGGCAGTAAAAAGACTGGGGCAGGTTGTTCCTATTAGTCTTCTGTTGATATTTCTTTTACTGTTTTCTATGTTCGGAAATTTTAAAGATGCCGGCCTTGTTTTTCTAAATGTGCCATTTGCTATTGTTGGCGGTATTGCTGCCCTTTTCATTACCGGAACTAATTTTAGTATTTCTGCAGGTATAGGTTTTATAGCTTTGTTTGGTATTTGTATACTGTTTGGCGTTTTATTGATTACCGAGTTTAAGCATAATCTTGACCTTCGAAAAAAAGGAAGCCATCAATCATTGTACACTGCTATTAGGTTGGGTGTGAATGCTAGAGTTCGTCCTGTAATTATGACGGCCCTGATGGCCGCCATCGGTTTATTGCCTGCAGCTATTTCTCACGGCATTGGGTCAGAAAGCTCGCGGCCACTGGCACGTGTCGTTATCGGGGGTATCATTTGTGCCATGTTCTTTTCTCTTTTAATTTTTCCACATTTTTTCGCGCGGGCATATAGAAAGTTTGACGTGCTTCATAATCCTTACGATACAGAAAATATTAAGCAAAATGAAACGATATAAATGGGAAATAGAATGAAACTGTTTTGTATAATATTCAGTCTATTCTTATTAGTTTCAATTGCACAAAGCGGCCAGGCCCAGAAGATGGAAGAGCAAGGGTTTCTACCGGCATCTGCAAACTTCGACAGGCAGCGATTTAACGTTGTGATCCTAAGCGAGGCAGGCATAAGTACGCTGGCTACTATCGGCCTGGAATTTTTGTGGTATAAAAAATTTCCAAAGAGTCGATTTCATTTTTTTAATGATAATAATGAATGGCTTAATATGGATAAAGTGGGGCATGCAACTTCAGCATACAACATTGCCGCAGTTCAATATAACGTGATGAGGTGGACGGGCGTTAATAAAACAACATCTCTTTGGGTTGGGATTGCAACTGCATTGGGCTACATGACGATGATAGAGGTATCGGATGGATTCTCAAAGGAGTGGGGTTTTTCACCTGGAGATATGATAGCTAATGTTAGCGGGGTGGCAATGTTCGGGGCTCAGCAGGCTGCCTGGCACCAGCAGAGGATTTTGATGCAGTTTTCTTACCACAATTCTATTTTTTCAAAATACAATCCCGGTGAACTTGGGAGAAATTTACCTCAAAGAATATTAAAAGATTATAACGGTCAAAGCTATTGGTTGTCTTTCAATATGTCGTCATTCATGGGCAAAACAAATTTCCCCAAATGGATAACGGCGAATCTTGGCTACGGTGCATCCGGCATGATCAGCGCGGTTCATAATCCTTCCGAAGTGAATGGGAAAAACGTTCCTTCGTTTTTGAGAGAACGGAAATTGTTCCTGGGTGTATCGGGCGCTTTCACAGCAAACAATGCAACTATCTATCCTTCCTGGTTAAATATTTTAAAAATACCTGCACCGGTTGCCCAATGGAATTTGACAAGCGATAAGATTTCTTTCAGGCCCTTATATTATTAATTTTTATCAAAAAAATATACCTATAAAAAGACGAATAAGCATTACCGTTATATTTCCATGCGTACAAAAGCTTCCATCGCCGCATATCGGGTGAGTCCAAGTTTTGCATAAAGATCAGCCGTGTTCGCATTTCTTTCTTCCGCACGTTGCCAAAATTCACGGTTATCACTTCCCTGGAATGGCACGCTGTCTTTTTGCGATTGATGAATAAAAATTCCATATCGTTTCTTTCTCACCTGGTCAGGGCTCATAGGTACAGCCATTTCTATTTCACTAATATCCCATTCTTCCCAGGCACCTTTATACAACCAGATTCGGCAGCCCGAAAGCCATTCATCACCTGCATCTTTCATAAAGGCAACTGCCGCAAGTATTATATCTATACATACTTTATGAGTGCCATGAGGATCAGCAAGGTCTCCTGCGCAAAAAACCTGGTCGGGTTTTATTTCGCGCATAAGCTTTACCGTTAGTCGCACATCTTCATCACTCATCGGGTTTTTTTCTATCGTTCCCGTTTCGTAAAATGG
>JBDTKB010000290.1:0-10940 GCA_039935555.1 Ginsengibacter sp.
AATCATTTTGACATCATTTCTTTGCTAAATCAACGGTTATCGGTTGGAATACGGTAAAGGTATTGAGTAAACAAACAATTAGATGCGATTCTTATTTTCATTTAGCGTGGTGACCTGGTGAAAAAAAAAATGCAAGCAAAGGATCTGTTTCAAAAAAGAAATTATTTAATCGGATCCTATTCTGATTGAAGCGCTTATTTCCATGCTATATCCGTAAATGTGGTATTAATAACAAAAGTTCCCTGCTGAAAGAATGACATGTCTAAAAATACAAAAATAGGATGGCCGCTATCATTAGATGATGCGGGAAAAGCCGGAAAAACACCATAATTACCCCTGGGAATAATTCCATTAACCCCTGGATTTACAAATACCGGGAATTGATTGGGTACTGAAGGAAATTGGTATTCAACGGAAGTATCTGTAAGAACCTGTGGATAATAAGGATCAAATTGTTTCATGCTCCACCTGGAAGGACGGGTAAAAACCCCACCTGCTTTAGGATCATACACTTTGCCATTTTTATCAAAAAATTTATACACTAATTTATTAGTGGCCGATGGAGTATAAGTAACACTAATGTTTGGATTTGCTAAAGCAGCCACATACCCAAGGGTAGTATTATCAAGCGTACCTGCATAAGTTCCGGCATATACGGTATCAGGGCTGCCGGCACCACCTATAATAATTTTACAGGCATTAGGAATAGTTTTAGTGCCTCTGATGTTGGATACTTTTATATCAATGCTGTAGGTACCTACAGGTACATATTGTGTAGCCGGAGTAAGCTGGATACGACCACCGATAGGATTAACCGAAAGTGGCACGGCTGTAGTTACGGATATCTTCTTATTAAGCAAGGCAATTGTAGAATCAAGATAAGAGATTGATCCCGAAAAGCCCATAATGCTATCCGTTTTTGTAAGTATTGCCATCGCATCATTTCCACTCGCATCGGTTACTTTTGTAAGTTGTACTGAAACCGGGTCCGTAGATCCATCCTCTACAATACTGGAAGAAACGGTGATAGTACCCTGGCTAGTCATTAAGGGATTCTCTATATAATACATGTTATCACTTATAAAACCAGTTTCAACTTTTTTACATCCTAAAAAACCCAGCATTCCGGCTAAGAAAAGGAAGATCAGGACTTTGAAATTATAGTTTCTCATAATTATAAAATGCGTTTATTCGTTTAAAATGCGTTTCGATCAACTTTTAAAGTTTGTTCAGTTGTAAAATGTTTGATAATACATGCAATGTGGTTCCTGTTGAAGTTTTTATACCCGTCGTCTGGCAGGGGATCGCCACATCAACCGGATCATTAGCCGGTGCATTTGGAGAACCGTCCAACACGCCGTTTATTTTTATATACTGAAGTGTATAATAATTAAAAGAAGGACTGGTATTTACGAGGTTGATTCCATAATTACCTTCTACTTTATCTATAGCGCAACGAGCCGTGTCCCCCGCCCAGTTGGCATGTATAACAGGAATTAGTGTGGCATTATTCATTGTAATGCTACTATCACTAAACATGTATTGGGTGATCAATTTAGAAGTGGTATGAGCGTATAAACTATCAAGTGAGGGGTAACCGAAACCTGTCATGAAGCGCTGAACCGAAAAATCAGTAAAGGCAAAAAAAGTACCGGCCTTGTTTACAGAATCTTTCAGATTAAAATGATCAATCAGTAAAAGCGTCGTATCAAAATAATGGTATTTGTTAGCTTTTAAATAATCATAAGTGGATAGCGAAGTGTTCGGATTACTCGTTCCCCCATCCGTAATGTAATCCTTTTTACAGGAAGTAGAAAATGCAGCAATAATAAAAACCATGGCTGACATAAGCAGAAAATTATTTATATTTTTCATCTGAAAATTTTTATTCTTTTTTAATGAACAGATTGAGCTCCATGATGGCAACTTACCATTTTCATACCTCTCTTTGATTACTTGCCATCCTGTTCGTTTCATGATCGTAGTTTTTTTAAAATGGACTTTTGTTATCTCATTCTACTCTGCCAGAAAGGAGTTTGTGTTAGATTTTTATTTGTTATAAACAAAGTAGGATCTACAGGCCAGTAATACATACCGGCATCGAACTCAGGCTGAGAGATATTAGGTAATTGTTGTTCATGTGTGAGCCTTTCAAGACGTATCAGATCAAAAAACCGGTGGCCTTCCAAAAACAATTCCCGTCCACGCTCATCAGATATCGCTTGCAATAAATCGTTGCCGCTAAGAGCACTCAGCGGTGAAATACCAGCGCGCGCCCTAACAGCATTTACAAGCGATAAAGCTCCTTCGTCATCAGGTGCTGCTTTTGCTGCTAATGCTTCGGCTTTCAGCAACATGATTCCTGCCAATCTGAATATAATAATGTTGTTTGTAGCCACCTGGTAAGCAGGATTATTATTTAGATTTTGAATAGTGGCATACTTTATACATTCTACAGGGTTAGAACTTCCGCTGGTTAATATCACGAAAGCTTTTTTAAACCTTATATCATTAGTGTCTGTATATAACGCGGATGTGGTACCCGTATTAATCTGCCATGCAGGTGCGACAGCACCGTTTGCGAGATATGGCGGAGTAAGAGTAACACCGGTTATGGCATAAACATTATTCGCAGCCATACTTTCTGATAAAGAGGACTGGGAAATCTCAAAAATACCTTCAGACGATTGACCTTTATAGATGTCCATATAACTGTTGCCACTTACCAACGAATAAGAACCTGAATTAATCACTGAATCACACGCCATATTGCAACTATCGTACTCGCCCTGCCATGCATACACATGTGCCATTAATGCAAATGCGGACCCTTTATCTGCGCGAACGACCCTGTCGGAAGATCCGGGATTTTCCCAGTTAAGGAATTTTTCCGACATTTGAAGATCCAAAATTGCCTGCGCCAGCACTTGCTTTTGAGGCACGCGTGGTAGCTGTGGCGCACTGGAAGCATCGTTTGAATATTCAGTAACTAAAGGCACATCTCCCCAAACGCGGGCTATATAAAAATAATTAAAGGCTCTTGTAAAATAAGCTTCCCCGAGGTACCGGTTCTTACTTGCCTGTTGTTCATCTGCGGAACTTCCGTTAAAAGCAGATGCAGGCATTAGATTTATAAAATGTAAACACCGGTTGCTTTGAGCAATAGCCGTATAAAAATTAGTGTAAAGCCTTAGTTTCAGACGTGGATCATAAGTATTCGCGTACGGTATGGCTATACCCCAGTTCATATTCCTGATATCAGAATAGGCTCCATCTCCGCCAACGATATCACTAAACTCATCTGATATTAAATCACCATAAGTGTAATACGTGATAGCTGCGTTGAACGCTGACCTGATCAGTGAGTAACAAGCAGCTACAGAAGCATTGGCATCTCCATCCGATTTCCAGGTTGTCTGATCTGTAGCCTGGCTATTTGGATTTTGGTCCAAAAACTTTTTACAGGAGGTATTAAAGAATATTAATCCCGCAAGGCAAATTAGAATGTATTTTGTTTTCATGTAATTATTTTGTTTTCTGGAATAAATTGAATCCGTTCAGCACTTTTTTTATAGACTAAAACTCTAAATTGAAACCCAGTGTAAATTTTAAAGCTGTGGGATAGACCACGTTAGCTGAACCGGTAGTAGGATCTACCAGTTCAGGATCAGGAATCACCTTACTCTTTTTAAATGTGTAAAGATTTTCTGCCATTCCATAAATATTCACCCTATTTAATTTCATACCCCTTATCCAGGATTCAGGGAATGTGTAAGAAAGTGTGGCTTGTTTCACTTTTATAAATGCGCCATTCTCTACAAAATAAGAACTTCCGATATTCCATGGATCCATATTGGTACCATTTGGATACACAAGCCTTGGAAACTTGGTCTGGTCACCGGGATTGGTCCAAAACTCGTTAAGCAGGTTCGTTATTGCCGCAGGTCCTGCAACGCTTCCCCATGACTGGAAAGACCGGCTTCCATTCAAATAATCAGATAAGTAACCGTTAAATATATTCCTCCCGGTTACAAAAGAACAGAACACATTCAGGCTAAATCCTTTATAAGAAAAAGTATTACCAAAACCACCTGTAGCTTTCGGCATAGGATTACCGGCAATTACCTGGTCCCTGAGATCAATATTATAATCACCATTCATATCCACATACTTCGCATCACCAGCCTGTAGCGGAGCTCCGTTAAAAGTCATCTTTTGTCCAGTAATTTTATCTACCGGCACATCAGCATCGGTTGCATAAACACCATCTATTTTGTAAACTTTATAATTAAATAACGGTTCCCCTATTGTAAGAGATTGTTGAAACCACGGTGGACCAAAAAGATAATCCCGGTTGCCATTGGGTAATTTTGTTACATAATTTTTATTGAAGGAAATATTAAAGCTGGTATTCCATTGAAACTTGGAACTCTGGCTAAAATTCCGGGTATTGATACCAATTTCTAAACCCCGGTTCCGGATATTTACATAATTTCCAGAATAGTATTGATATCCTGTAGTTATCTGCGCCGGTATATCGTAGAAATATTTATCGATGGCATCTTTCTGATACCAATCAATAGTTAAATTAATTCGATTTTCAAATAAGGACATATCACCACCCAAATCAATTTGCGGATATTTTTCCCAGCGTACACTATTACTCGCACTTACACCTTGATTAAAAATATTACTATAAGCATAAGGAAAAGGGGAAATTACGGTAGTACCATTATAGGTAGAAGGAATTCCACCTAAAGCAACATAGGTGCCACTCGTTGCTAAAGTTCCTGTGGTTCCATTTAAGTAGCTGGCATCCGGATACAAAGACTGGTATTTGGCGTACCAACTTCCAGGATCATTTCCTGTAATACCCCAACTTGCTCTAAGCTTTAAAAAGCCAACGATCTTTTTAGCAGGTTGAAAAAACTGTTCATCAGATGCTATCCAGCCCAAAGAAACAGAAGGAAAGGTTCCCCATTGATAATTGGAACTGTAAATAGAACTGGCATCCCTTCTCATTGATGCAGTCATCAAATATTTACCATCAAAATCGTAAGTCAAACGTCCATAATAAGAAACGGTTGTTTTACGTAGTGTTGAAGAATTTACAGACAAATTAGGGCCGGATGGAACTGTTTGCAATGTAGTAATACCCGTTACATTGATACCTTGTGCAGTCGCATAGGTACTATATTGTGAATTGCTATAAGAAGATGTTCCCCCAACTAAAGAAATGTGACTTTTTTTGATAGAGGTGGAATAGGTAAGATAATTTTCCCAGGCCCAACCGGGGTTGGTGTTATTAATATCGTAAGCTGTGTTTTGCAAGCCATTAACTGCTTCGGGAGAAAGATAAGCATAATGATCAGTATAATTAGTTGAGGAAAAATTACTGTTGAAAGTGAGATTTCTCATAATGGTATCAAGGAGGTTAACGGAGCCGTTGATTGCAAAAATCCTGTCGTCATCATAAGAGTTAAGATCGCCTTTATACGTTGCAAGTTGGGTAGGATTTAGCTGAACAAAAGAGGATGGGAAACTCCAGGAATTAAAAAGTTGATCATTCACTCCACCAATGCCATGTTTTCTCCTCTCAGAACTCATTAACACATCTGTATTGATACTCATTCCTTTGATCGGATGAATATTCAGATTGAGATGTGGAGCGAGTCTGTCAAGTGAATAGCCATTTATAACACCTTGCTCGCTATAATGATTGAAGGAAAGACGATAACTTGTAGTACCAGCAAAGCCTGCAATGCTAACATCCTGGCTGTTTACCATCGCATTGTTTCTGACCAATAACCCCTGCCAATCTACATCATTATTAAAAGCCGGGTTTAAACTATCAGTAAGCTGAAGAGGAATATTGCCCTGTTGAATATTACTATACGGAAGCTGTGTATTTAATAAACCCATTTTTAATGATCGTTCTGCCACACCTGTATAAACATCCCTGAAGTTAGGACGAGTTGAAACGCCAGCGTAAGCAGAAACAGAAATCTGGGGTTTACCATGATGCGCTCTCTTTGTTGTTATAATGATTACACCATTTCCGGCTCTTGCGCCATAAATGGCAGAGGCGGAAGCATCTTTTAAAACATCTATGGATTCTATGTCGTTAGGATTAATCAGGCTCAAAGGATTCGTATTGCCATAAGAAGTACCAATAGAATTTACATCATAAATTACGCCATCAACAACATACAGAGGGCCGGTATTTCCTCCGTTCGCATCTCCATAATCCACATTAGTCGCACCTCTTATTACAATGCTGGGTCTTACACCCAGTTCACCGGAACTTGAAAGCACACTGACTCCGGGTAATCTTCCCTGGAGCATTTGGTCAAAACTGGCTTCCGGTATGTCCTTAATATCCTTACCCGAAATAGATGAAATTGCAGCAGTTACGTTACGCCTCTTTTGCTGCTGATAACCAACTACCACCACTTCATTCAAATTATTATTAGCCCGCTTCATTGAAATGGGTAAAAAATCCGAAGACGGTACTTTTAAGGTCTGCGGTTCATAGCCAACAAACGTTACGGTAATTTGCCTGGAACTACCCTTTAAATCAATCGTAAAGTGTCCAGAATTATCTGAAATGTTTGAATTGGATGGTAGTCCCTTTTCAACAACAGATGCCCCTGATAGTGCATTTCCGTTTTCATCTTTAATGATGCCATGCACGATACCTTTGTTTTGTGCTTTGACGGAAAACATAAGGCCAAATATGGTACAAAACAATAGTAATCCAAATTTAGTCCCTGATGTTTTTACGAATTGTTTAGATGATCTCATTGCAAATTGTTTAAGATATAAATTAAAAGCCAACCCGATAATTGCCAATTCTATTCGTTTTATTATTTACAAATAATAAGTGTTAATTTGACACTACGAATTTACATGAGAATATTGGTGTCCTGTTAACGGATATTAACTTTTAGTTACCATATTTTAACTATCTCTGAAAGAATAGTTATTTTTTAATGATTGTGTTGGTTGGGAAATAATGAATTGTTCTGTTTTCTGTAGAGATGCGATGCATCGGGTCTCTACGTTGAACCCATTAAAAAATTTATCATCCTTCCGGTTGTCAGGATTGTTTATAATATAAATAGAAATCCTTATCAATTCATCATGGCTGTTACCGTATAAGAACTGTTATTTAGTTAAAAAAATAAAAATCACACTTATTTGTTTGTTTACTGGATAGAATTCCCTTCTAAAACTCAGGAATTGACAATATGAGCATTAGAAAAGGTAAGGGAACTAATTCAGATGACTCCATTTTTAAACTACCGAAAAATATAGAAATAAAAGAAAATGTTGGCTGGCAGGAAATGTATTCCCCTTAACCAAAGATTATTTGAAGTTTACACCCTGTATGAATCCCTTCTATTGGCTTTTTATTTCAGTGAAGCGCACTACATTAATAGAATAAGGTTTCAATTGAAGAGATAATCCGTCAGCATCGGTCGCTATTTTACTGCTTTCAGGAACATATTGCACAGGATGCTCATAAGAATTTTCACCGGTTAATGCTGGCGAAGACAAGGTGGTTATTTCGGCTGTTTGGGAAGTAGTAGTTGCGCCCATTAATTTAATTTTTGTCGGAATCAGGTTGCCATAAGCATTGACAACTTTTACAATGATATCGCCGTTTTTTTCATCCTTGCCGGCAATACTAAATAATTTGTTTGGTTCGGTATAGGTCATTAGTAATGCTCCATCTAAATAACATTTAACCGTATCAAGTCCTACTTCCAGCCGGATACCATACCACCGCCCAGTTTCGATTGGACTAGCCAGGTTTTTTGATTGTGAAATATCACTCACATCAAAGCCATTTGTCACTTTTTCAAATACACAACTCCTGTTTACAAGTGATCCGATATGCGCCCGTAAAAAAGTGTTGGTATCCTGTATGGCAAATGGTATAATAAAAGCATTGTAGCCTTCTATTTTTTTCGCCTTCAGCTTTAACGTATAAGTTTCAAATTTTCGGTCCTTCAACATGGCAAATCTTTGGGCGCCCATTGATATTTGTGCCAAAGCGCTATCCTGTAATTTCCATTCACCGCGCGATAATATCCAATCATTAAGATCATTAATAAAATCACTTTTGTAAACCGTCTTTCCATCCTCTATTACTTCAATATCTTTGTAGGCAGTTTTCGTATCCCACGTAGCCAATCCAATACCACCGCTAAAAGCAGGTTTTTTCACTTCAGGCTGAATGACTTTTACATCAGTAGCCAGGTTTATATCCGCACGGTTTTGATTCATCATTTTAATAGTATAATAAGAAATACGTGCGAAACTTTTTGCGTCATCAAAATTGATAAGATTTACCGGCCAGGAAATATCATTCGTATTAACTAACAAAGGCGCGTAACTACTCATTTTTACCAGGTCTCCATTTTTTTCCATGCCCATAATATATACAGCATCGTTCAAAGATGCCTCCATATCACCCGCTCCCACTCCACCATTGGTTGCATATTCGCCCACATACATTTTCCAATGGCCCCGTTTGTATTTATCAAAATGATCAAAATGCGTCATGGCATAACCTGCAGGTTTATAAGAATGCTCATCTACAAAATCTACGTGCCGCATATCTTTCAGCGTATATTGATTTACATCACCAATACCCATGCTCGCCATAATTTGGATAGTAGGATATTTTGATTTGATAGCATCGTAAAAGCGATTGTATCTTTCAGCATATCGTGGGCCGCTTTGCTCATTACCTACTTCTACATATTTTAGAGGAAAAGGTTTGGGATGACCGGCTGAGGCACGTACTTTACCCCATTTACTTGTCACGGGACCAATGGCATATTCTATGGCGTCTAATGCACTTTGAATGTAAGGTTGTAAACTGTCATCCGGTGCAAAAGTGCCACTTCGAAAATCGCATGAAACTCCTGCATTAAATACATAAAGGGCTGATGCACCAATGTCTTCGCAGAATTGCAGGTACTCATTATATCCAAAACCATCGCTCGACCAGTAACCCCAAGGACTGTATGTTCCCGGGCGCTTTTCTACCGGGCCAATTGTTCGCTTCCAGTCAGGAGCGCTTTGTATATCGATTCCTTCAACAAAGCATCCACCGGGCCAGCGGACAAATGCAGGTTTTAAATTCGCGATGTACTGCGCCAGGTCAGGTCTTAAACCATTAGGCCGGTTTTTAAAAGTTTTAGCAGGGAACAATGATACAAAGTCAAGCCAAACCGTTCCGGCTTTATTGAATGCAAGCACAAACTTTGCTTTCTTATCACTCTTTACTGCCTTTAAAGTAACACTGTGCTTTTTCCAATTATTTCCTGTTAATGATGAAAAAGTGTATGATGAAAGAATACTTCCATCCTCCCCTTCTAACATGGCTGTAACAGCCCCTTTATAACCATTGCTACGCAAATAAAAATTGAGATAATAACTATCACCGGCCACTACATTAATACCCCAAAAACCTTCATTGATCACTTCAGCTTTGTTCGCGTCATCTGCTTTCGAAATATCAACTTCCAAAGAATGGGGTGTGGCGCTATTCAATGGTTTTTGAGTTATAAGGGATATTCTCAATGATGCGTCACCAATGGATTTATAACTCCAGGCAGGATAATTACTTTTGATAGGCCATCTCATCTTCCAATCGCTAATACCATTGTCCGGCATAGAAAAATGAGGTGTACGCGGCGGTATCAGAAACCCATCAGCCAAAGTAGTTCCTTGTGGCAGATCAGCTTCCTCAAAACCACGATTTTGTATCAGTTCAGCATACAACCCACCTTCACCGGCATGACTTATCTCTTCAAAAAAAACACCATGTAATGTGGGAGATACCGGGTTGCCCGGTTTACTTGCATCAACTGGTATGAACGCGCTTTGTTGAGCAAACAGGCAAGAGCCGCCGATCGAAAAAAGAAAAGCGAAGAAAATATTTTTGAATAAGGTCATTGTAATTTATGATTGTAATATTGTCCCTGAAAGGAATTATAAATTCGTGGTAAAGCTTTCAGAAAATCCTACTAATATTAGATGTAACCTCATTTATTTATCTTTCAATTGATCCAATACCACTTCCGTTTCTGTTTTGGTAAGTGGAATAGTAAACATACCGCGTTGCATGGCTCCGCCATTTTTCAAAGTGTAAATTCCCACACCTTTTATTTTTGCCGGTTGTTCTATTTTTAAATAAGCGTCCGGAGTATAAATATCTGCAGGTTCGAACATTATTTTTACCCGTTGAGTTGTTTCATCATAGGCAACGTTCTTAAACTTACCGGCATCCAAAGTAAGCCACAAACCTACAGGTGCAATATAAATCCGGGATTTTGAAGCAGTTGTAAGATTCACATTTACCCAATGATCTTTTTCATCCAAATTGCCACCAAAGGCAAGCCATCCAAAATCTTTGTGTTTGATAATATAGGTTCCTGTATTCACCGCGTAGCCAAAAAACCCGGAACCATAGTCGCCCGTATAACCATCATTTTTAAGCGTAGAAGGAAAAGAATGAAAAGCGCATGGTGCAAAACCATCTTCTGTAATGTTGGAAATGCTTCCCATAAGCCCGCCGTACCCTACTCTTAACAAGTAAAAATCATCAGGTTTTTGCCGGTATTCAGTTAAAACAGGAATTGCATTTAATGCCGATCCATAATGATGGATCATGCGTTCTATCCTTTCCAATTTTCCTGCGTACAAAAAGTCCCAGTATCTGCGCGCATTGCCATTGTATGCCCAACTCGGAATAGCTGGCATATAACCCAAAATAGCATTCAGAGTAACTTCTGCCTTATCCTCAAAACCAAAAAAAAGAGACCATATATACACTTCTTCCTGGCCAGTCGAATCCCATGACATCTCGCTTCCAAAAGGGTACTTCAATGTACTCCAGTGAATGGCGCGCTTCTTCATCGCGG
>JBDTKB010000291.1:0-4045 GCA_039935555.1 Ginsengibacter sp.
TTAATAAAATACTTATCGGTGTGCCTACAATATTGCTTCTTCCAATAACTACCACGTTTTTCCCTGATGTTTCAATATTATAATGTTGCAGTAATAATATAATACCTAATGGAGTAGCAGAAATAAATGTTGGTAAGCCGAGCACCATTTTACCAACATTTACCGGGTGAAAGCCATCCACATCTTTTTCAGGTAAAATCGCATTAATAACTTTTTCTTCAGAAATATTATCCGGTAATGGCAACTGAACTAATATTCCGTCAATATCTGTATTGTCATTTAATAAGCTTATTTGCTTTAAAAGTTCATCTTCGGTAATTGACACATCAAAACGAAATAATGAGGAAGTGATTCCAATTTCGTTGCAATTTTTCACTTTAGATGCAACGTAGGTTTCACTTGCAGGGTTATTACCAATAAGTATTGCCGCAAGATGTGGTAATTTTTTACCTGATGATTTTAAGGCTAAGATTTTATTTTTAAGATCATTTTTTATTTTTTGCGAAGCAATTTTTCCATCTAATAGTTGCATAGTGCAAATTTAACAACAAGCGTTTACTTAATCTTGTTTTTGACCCAAAGAAGAAAATCTTAAATATTAATTATATTTTGGGCAAATAATTTGCGAACGCTTTGAGAAATTCCTGTACACTATTCCTGTTTATTTTATTTTGGCAAAGTGCCAGTGCACAATCGCTTCGAAAGCCTGTCGCGGCTCCATACACGGGCTTGGGCGCTTACAGCGTGAGCCATGTAGATGTATTTTCAGTTACGTCAAACCAGGCAGCGCTCGCCCAAATAGAAAATCCTGAATTTGCGGTTTACGGAGAAAGCAGATTTTTACTGAACGCAACAAATCTGTATTCTGCCATATTCGCGCTGCCGACAAGCCAGGGCAATTTTGGTATACAGGTGGATTATTTTGGGTTCAAAAATTTTAATGAATCGCAAATAGGCCTGGCATACGCACGCAGTGTTGGTTCCAGGCTGGATGTAGGTATCAAGTTTAATTATTATTCTTTTCGAATACCCTTGTATCAAAATTCTTCCACGGTTAATTTTGAAATTGGCGCCATCGCTCACCTCACAGAAAAATTCAATGTTGGCATTCATTTTTATAACCCGGTGGGCGGAAATTTATCAAAAACAAATAATGAAAAGCTTAGTTCTGCTTATAAATTTGGTATCGGTTACGAAGCTTCTGAAGACTTTTTTTTAAGTGCAGAAATTGTTAAGCAGGAAGGTTTGCCCATAAACGTGAATGCAGGAATTCAATATAATTTTCAGAAACAATTTTTTATAAGGGCAGGTATAGCTTCTGAAAATGAATCGCCGTATGCAGGCGCAGGTATTAGCTGGAGCAATTTGCGCGTTGATGTTAGTGCCAGTTACCATCCACAATTGGGATTTAGCCCGGGGCTGATGGTGATTGTAAACCTGAAAGCAACTGACAATGAAAAGAACTAAGTATATAAAACTTTTTGTCACAGCTACGATGTGTATCGTTTTTAGCGCAACGGTTGAATTTTCTTATGCTCAATTGACACCTTTGGATGCAGAAGAACCGCCGCAGGCGGTGGAACAACAACTTGAAAATCTTACAGAATCAGGAGATGATGAAGTGCCTGAAGATGACTCTTATCAACAGCAGCTTGTTCATTTTATTAAAACTCCAATCAATTTAAATTATGCAGATGAGGGGCAATTAAAAGAGCTGAAAATACTTTCTCCTATTCAAATTTATAATCTTATCAGCTATAGAAATTTATTGGGAAGCTTTCTGAATATTTATGAACTACAAGCGGTGCCAGGTTGGGATGTTGCGTTAATAAAAATTCTTCGGCCATACATAACGGTGAGCAATAGACTAAATTTTACCAGTGATCTTAAAAGCCGGTTTAACGATGGAGAAAATACGATACTTTTAAGAAGCGTTAATGTCCTCGAAAAATCAAAAGGTTACTTAAATAATGAAAATTCGAACGCGAATTTTTACCAGGGAAGTCGCCAAAAATTGTTGGCTCGTTATAAATATATATACAAAAATTTGTTGCAATATGGCGTAACTGCCGAGAAAGACGCCGGCGAGCAATTTTTCAAAGGCAGGCAGGGTAGTGGATTTGACTTTTATTCCGCTCATTTATTTATACGAAATCTTGGCGTTATTAAATCTCTTGCCATAGGAGATTTCAGTGTTAACCTCGGCCAGGGTTTAGTTCAGTGGCAGGCGTTGGCCTTCAAAAAGAGTTCTGATGTACTCAATATTAAAAGGCAATCTGATATTTTGCGGCCCTACAATTCAGCAAACGAAATTTCATTTAACAGGGGTGCAGGAATTACCTTGAAAAAAAATAATTGGGAAACGACAGGCTTTGTGAGTTATCGGAAAATTGATGCAAATTTTAAAATGGATACAGCGAATTTAGAAGGCTATGTTTCTTCTTTGCAAACTTCAGGATATCACCGCACTTCAAGTGAAATAGAGGATAAGCATATACAGAGCCAACTAAGTTTCGGTGGCAACATTAGCTACACCGTACCAACTTTTAATGTTGGCATAAACGCAGTTCATTATAATTTCGGGTACCCGATAACGAAAGCCCCGAACTTATATAATATGTATGCATTAGCAGGAAAGAAATTTGGCAATTACAGTATTGATTACGGTTACACATTTAAGAACATGCATTTTTTTGGCGAGGCCGCTTTTGATGAAAATTTAAATAAAGCTTTTGTAAACGGATTATTGGTAAATATGGATGCGAATGTTAGCATGACTTTTTTGTATAGAAATATTGCCAAAGCTTACCAATCTTTATATTCGAATGCTTTTACAGAAAGTTTTCTTCCAAATAATGAAAGCGGATTTTATTCGGGAATTTCTATAACCCCTTTCACTTATTTAAAGATAGATGCATACGCAGATTTTTATCATTTTCCATGGTTGAAATATCGGGTCAATGCACCTTCTTCCGGAAATGATTACGTTGTGCAGATCACTTATAAACCCAATAAGCAGGTTGAAATTTATTCGCGGTTCAAGACAGAAAAAAAAGCAATTAATTATAACCCTTTTGGAGTGCCATTAGATCCGGTAGTGCCAAAAGCAAAACAGGGATTGAGGACTCAGTTTTATTTCAAAATAAATTCCAGTTTTACCCTTCGGTCACGGGTAGAACTTTCGTGGTTTGATAAAAAAGGAAATGATCCTCAAAACGGGTTTTTGATGTTTACAGATATATTATATAAGCCGTTATTAAAACCATTATCAGGAAACTTTCGTTTTCAATATTTTGAAACGGACGGATACGATAGCAGGTTGTATGCTTATGAAAATGATGTTTTATATGGCTACTCAATTCCCGTTTTTTTTGATAAAGGTTACCGATATTATTTAAATCTCAACTACGATATCAATAAGCATTTCTCTGTGTGGGCAAGATTCGCTCAAACTATCTATCCTGAAAAGAATCAGATTGGAAGCGGCCTCGACATGATATCGGGACATAGCAAATCAGAACTAAAGTTGCAGGCTATCTGTTCATTTTAATACACCCCAAAACGATTTTCAATAGTCAGATCTGCAATAGATTAGGCAATTTGTAGAATTACAGATCTCCATTAAATTAGCATTCTGCTCATAATTTTTTTGTAAATAAATTGAACAGCCTTATTGCTGCTAAATTCTCTAAGAATGCTAATAAAAATCCTTAGCCTGCGAAATCTCTCTTAAGATCAAGTGTATACCTTCCTTGCATTTCCACTATGCCAGCTTTTACGCTTAAACAATAAAAAATTGAATTTAATTCGTAGGTTACTCGATACAATGGATCGAACAACTATCGAACAATCATCGAACAAGGAGCGAATAATAAGCGATTTACGTAGCCTCGAAAAACGAAGGAGGTTTATGGATGAACATTAGACACGTCCATTTCGTGATCAAGGATAATAGTAAGTGCTGCCACCTCATCGCCGGCAGGAATAATTCTTTGGGGCAAACTGCCTTTATCTAAGTAAATATATTTCTGAAAAATTTTAGATG
>JBDTKB010000292.1:0-4371 GCA_039935555.1 Ginsengibacter sp.
AGATTTTGTATGCCTGCCTTTCTCAGAAATCCCGCCATCTCGTCGGCACTGTTGGCAATAAGTACGCTTAAGAAATTATCTCCGTATTCAAGCCCGTGCGCAATGCCCGCGCCGATGGCATAAATATTTTTTAATACGGCTGCAAACTGCACTCCGTAAATATCATCATTGTCGAGTGTATTTATGTAATCATTTTTAAAATAAGAAGCAATCATTTGCGTTGCTGCAATATCAATTCCGGAGAAAGTAAGATAGGATAATTTTTCAGCGGCAACTTCTTCTGCGTGACAAGGGCCAAGCACTGTAAAATAGTTTGCCAGTTCAAGGTCAAATTCATTTTTCAAATATTCATTCAGCAATAGATTTTTTTCAGGTAAAATCCCTTTTACCGCGGATATAACTTTTTTATTTTTAAAAATATCTTTTGGTAATCCACTTAATGCCTTTGAGGCAAAGGCAGCAGGAACTACCATGATGAGGCAATCGGAATTTTTTATCACCTCGGCAACATCACATTCCAATTGCAAAAGGGCTGTATCAAAATAAGCGGAGCTAAGATAGTGGGGGTTGTGATGGCGCTTTTTAAAGTATCCAATATTTTCTTCACTTCTAATCCACCAACTAATTGAATTTTTATTATCCGTTAATATTTTTGCAAGTGCGGTGCCCCAACTTCCGCTACCGATTATTCCAAACTTCATAATAGTCCTAATTTTTCTACTGCAATTTGTGCTGCTACCTGGCTGGCATCTTTTTTATTGAAAGCTTTTGCTTCCGCAATTACAACTCCATCAACTTTGGCGCCGATGGTAAACAATCTTCTTCCATTTTCAACCTTTTCCTCAAGTGTTTCAAACTCAAGATTTTTACCGTTTTTATTGGCCCATCCGTACAATTTATTTTTTTGATTGATATCAAGGTTTTCAAGATCCTGCATAAAAAGATGCGGGCTTATAATATGTTGGTTAACCCACACCTGTGTAACTTTATATCCTTTATCAAGATAAACAGCTCCAACAACGGCTTCGAGCGTATTGCCAAATATCTGCGATATTTTTAAAGAGTTATCGTAGCGATTATAAAACGTAATTTTTTTCAATCCGATTTTAAGCGCAATCTCATTCAATTGATTTCTGTTTACCATTTTACTGCGCATCTCTGTTAAGAAACCTTCGTCTTTATAAGGATATCGCATAAAAAGGTAGTGAGCAACAAGAGAGCTTAAAACAGCATCGCCCAGGAATTCGAGCCGTTCATTATTTTCATCTGCGCCTTCCCTGATAGAACGATGGCTGAGGGCGGTTTTATATAAATTTAAATTTGCGGGAGCAAGCCCTAATACATTGCGAAGTTGCCTTCTTAAATCACGATCAGCTTTCGTAGAAAAAATATTTCTGAAAAAATGCACGAATGAAATTTATATAAATTATTTCTAAGTTAAAGAAAATTAAATTGCAACCAACTTTTAAGATTTGGCAGAAAAAAGTCAGGCTTAAATAAAAATAATTGGGGAGATTCCTGGACTTATTACCAGCCTCAGAATTATGACTTATATTTCTTAACAATCACTGAAGCATTGTGGCCGCCAAACCCAAAAGTATTGCTAAGCGCAGCGTTTACTTTCTTTTCCTGGGCTTCATTAAAAGTAAAATTAAGCTTGGAGTCTAGTTCCGGATCGTCTGTGAAATGATTAATAGTTGGAGGGATTATATCTTTTGTCACGGCAAGAATACACGCCAGCGCTTCCACCACGCCAGCAGCACCAAGGCAATGGCCGGTCATAGATTTTGTGGAACTGATATTTAAGTTATAGGCTTTCTCGCCGAAAACGTTCATTATCGCTTTTGTTTCTGCAATGTCGCCAAGCGGTGTCGAAGTTCCATGAACATTAATATAATCGATGTCTTCAGGAAGCATGCCTGCATCTTTTAAAGCAACACGCATTACATTTCTTGCTCCTAAACCTTCCGGGTGTGGTGCAGTAATATGGTAAGCATCGGCTGTTGCGCCACCTCCCGCGATTTCGCAATAAATTTTTGCGCCTCTGGCGATAGCATGTTCGAGATCTTCGAGTACTAAAACACCTGCTGCTTCTCCCATTACAAAGCCATCCCGGTCTTTATCAAATGGGCGTGATGCAGTTTTTGGATCGTCATTTCTTTCGCTGAGTGCCTTCATCGCATTAAAGCCACCAACACCAGCTTCGCAAATTACAGCTTCGCTTCCTCCAGCAAGTATAATATCGGCTTTGCCTAAACGAATAGTATCATATGCATCAATGATAGCATTGGTACTACTTGCGCAAGCGCTTACTACGGCAAAATTTGGCCCGCGAAAACCATAACGCATAGATATTTGTCCGGCGCCAATATCCAATATCATTTTTGGAATAAAGAATGGGTTGAAACGTGGGGTACCATCGCCCCTGGCAAATTCCATCACATCATCCTGGAATGTAGTGATGCCTCCAATGCCGCTCGCAAAGATTACTCCAACTCTATCCGGGTCAACATTATCTTTATTAATAGCCGCATCTTTTACTGCTTCATCACTTGCTATTAAAGCAAATTGCGTAAACCTGTCAAGCTTACGTCCTTCTTTCCTTTCAAAATAGTTGGCGGTTTCAAAGTCTTTAACTTCGCAGGCAAACCTGGTTTTAAATTTTGCGCTATCGAATTGCTGGATGGTATCCGCACCGGAAACACCTTTGACTAAACCATCCCAATATTCCGGGACGGATTTACCTAAAGGCGTTATGGCTCCTAAACCTGTTACAACAACTCGTTTTAATTCCATAAGCTTACCTGCAAAGTTAAATAAGGTGATTACTTAGCATGCTCTTCGAGGTATGCTATGGCTTGCCCAACCGTAGTAATGGTTTCGGCCTGCTCATCTGGAATAGAAATATTAAATTCTTTTTCAAATTCCATGATTAGTTCCACGGTGTCTAAACTATCGGCACCTAAATCGTTAGTAAATGAAGCTTCTGGTGTTACCTCTGCCTCATCAACTCCTAATTTGTCAACAATAATTTTTTTAACTCTTGTTGCAATGTCTTGCATGATTGTAAAATTTAGTTAATACGGGTACAAAAATATACTTTTTGTGATAAAAAAAAATAATAACTCAACGCCGCCCATTCAATGCAAAAAATACAGCATTTGCGCTGGTACATATGAGAAATTTATTGCGGTCAAACGCGGCCACATAAATTTAAATTCTTCATCGAACTACCAATTTCTCTTTCCGGAAATGATTAATTCCTTTTTAATACAAATTGTTGACTGATCACAAATGCCGCGGGCATCATTATATTAAGGTTAGGTAAAAATTTGAAAAGATAATATTTGTATATTTATCGCGATTTATCATAGCATCTATGCCAATTAAAATCATCGATTACGGTACAAAGGAATACAAGCAAATGATTGACCTGCGTTATGATATTTTGCGCAAGCCTTTGCATCTGTCTTTTGAAACCAACCAGTTGGATAATGAGAAAAATGATATACTTATCGGGGCATTTGAAGAGGAGAAAATGCTTGGTTGTTGCCTGCTTACTACATTGGATAAGCATTGTTTAAGGCTTCGCCAAATGGCTGTTCAAAATAACTTACAAGGCAAAGGTATTGGAGCCGCTATGATGAATTTTGCGGAGAATGTGGCAAGAGATGCGGGCTACAAAAAAATAGTGATGCATGCACGAAAAACTGCAATTGGATTTTACGAGAAGCTAGGCTATAAAGTTTCAGGCAATGAATTTTTGGAGATATCTATTGCTCACTTTGTAATGGAAAAAAAATTGAGTCATTTTTAATGAAGGCCTTAATTCCTGATTCAATTAATTACCTGGTTTCATCTTTTTTATCAACCATATTTTTAACTAACTATATTTTCCTTTTGTGGGGGAAATGGATTATTAATTTTTGGGCTTAATCTTTTCTTTCAGCAACTTTCTCACAGCAGGCATTTCTTCCGCATCAAAAGCATCTTTTGGAATAAGAAAAAATGAACGACTATCAAAATATAAATGAAAAAAATGTGGGCTTTCAATTATGCTACTAAAGGCTGTCCATGGCCAACTTCTACTACCACGCTCATTTTCAATAAACATGTGCTGGGGCTCAAAACTTGCCTTTAGGCGGTCTTTAAATGTTGCAGATTTTCGATAAATAATATTTGGCAACACAAACCAAAAAGAAATCATCAGGCTAAACCATAAAAAAGAACTACCAATAAAAGCGAACGCAGAAACTTTTTTAAAAAAATATAGACCCGCAGCTAAGATGGCAAAAACATTGACAAGAATTATAAGAATTTTTATCTCCTTACGGGTGATAAAGTGATAACGTAATGCCTGCATTACTTTGG
>JBDTKB010000293.1:0-10265 GCA_039935555.1 Ginsengibacter sp.
CATCTTTTAGCACCAATCACGATGAAATAAAGAGCGAGTTGCAAGACAGAAATAATGTAAAACAAGTTTTGACTAACGATTCAATATTTGCAATAAAGAATTTTAGCCTTGAAAATAAAGGGCAATATGCAAATGCAAAAGTTGTGTTTGAAAAGAATTTGTTATTCCTGAACGCGGTAAGGTTTGGCGGGGAATATAATTACAGTAATGAAAAATCATTTTTTACTTTATACAATGGCTACGTGTATCCCCAGGTTGTAAAAGAAAACATTGTTGCTGCATTTGCAGAAACTGATATATATGTGACAAATGATATTGCAGCAAAAGTGGGTTTAAGAGCAGAACATTCTCAGCTAATAAACAAAACAAATCTGGCGCCACGAGTTTCCGTAGCATATAAATTTCCTGATAACAGCCAGTTTTCCCTGGCTTATGGAATTTTTTACCAGGATCCTGAAAGTAAATATTTGCCTTCAATCAATCAGTTACATTTTGCAGAGGCTACACACTACATCGCACAATATCAAAAGATTTCAAACCAAAGAACCTTCAGAACAGAAATTTTTTATAAAAAATATAGAGACTTGTTCAAAACTGGAATTACAGACTATGGAACTTTTAGCGCCATCAATAACAAAGGATTTGGCGATGCAAAAGGAATCGAGTTTTTTTGGAGAGATAAAAAAACAATTAAGAATATTGATTATTGGATATCCTATTCCTATTTAGATACAAAAAGAGATTTTTTAAATTACCCCTTTGCTATAGAACCTTCTTTTGTTTCAAAACACACAGCATCGTTGGTTGTCAAAAAGTTTGTCACAAAATTGAAAACACAGTTTAATGCTTCCTACACTTTCGCAACTGGCCGTCCTTATTATAATATTAGTTATGACTATGCAACTAAAAACTATAAAATTTATGATGAAGGCCGCACTAAAAGTTATAATAACTTAAGCCTGAGCGTAAATTATCTGCCTTCAATTGGTAAGGCAAAGGCAAAGAGCTTTACCGTTTTCGTTTTTTCGCTTACGAATGTTTTGGGAGCTAACAATATCTATACTTATAATTATTCAGCTAACGGTCAAAACAAGGTTGCGGTTACGCCTCCTTCAAAAAGATTTTTGTATTTGGGTTGTTTTATAAGTCTTGGTATCGACAGATCACAAGATGAAATTGACAATCATTTATAAAATAGTATAATTAAACCCAACAATAATAATTTCAATTAAAATTAAAAACAAACAACATGAAAAAAGTCTTTTTGATTGCCGCAATCATTTGCTTCGCAAGCTCCATTTTTGCTCAAAGTGATAAATACAAAGATGCTATGAAAACAAACATAGCTTTACTCGATTCCATTATGGGAAATGGAAATGGGATTGAGTTGGCGAATAAATTTGAAAGAATTGGCGATGCTGAAAAAACACAGTGGCTTCCTTATTATTACGCAGCTTACAGCACGATTACACAAGCTTACGCGGAAAAAGACAACAGTAAAAAGGATGCCATGGCAGATAAAGCGCAGCAACTATTAGATAAAGCAGAGACTATAAACGGCAAAGAAAATTCTGAAACAGACGTAATAAAAAGTATGATTGCGACAACCCACATGACCGTAGATCCACAAAGCCGATACATGACATATGGACCTGCGATAACGGCTGCACTTGATAAATCTAAAAGCCTTGATCCAACAAATCCTCGCCCCGTATTAATTGAGGCAGAAAATACATTTTTCACTCCCGAAGCTTATGGCGGTGGAAAAGATGCAGCAAAAAAACTCTTTGACCAGGCGAAAACTTTAAACGATAATTTCAAACCAGAAACTGACCTTTCGCCAAATTGGGGAAAGACCGCTATTAATTATTTTTTATCTCAATACAAATAATTGTTTATGCATCCCGACGAACTAGGTATGACAGAAACGGAAAGCATGCAGTTGATCACTTCTATGATCAATAAGGCTAAGAATCGTTTTAATGAAACAGGGTTTTTATACCTTCTTTGGGGCTGGGTGGTATTGTCCTGCTGTGTAATTCAGTTCGTCGCGATGTATTTTTTTGAAATTCAAAATGCCTATTACGTTTGGTACCTTACCTGGCTGGTTCTCATTTTCCAAACATTTTTTTTGCGTAAAAAAAGAAAACAAATAAACGTACGAACTTATACTGATGATATAAATAAGTTCGTTTGGATCGTATTTGGCATTTGCAGTATCCTGCTTGTATTTATACTTATTCAATTAAGAAAATACGAAGTGATCAATCCCGTTATCCTGGTGATGTACGGAATGCCTACATTTTTATCTGGAATAATTTTAAAGTTTAAACCGCTGGTAATTGGCGCAATATGCTGTTGGATCTTTGCAATAATTTCACCTTTCATCAATGTTGATTTTCATTTACTACTCATCGCTGGTTCCATCATCGCTGGCTGGATTATTCCCGGCTATCTTTTAAAAGCAAAATATAAAAAAGACAACTGAAATGGAAGAAAAAGATCTTTCTGGCGAAGAAAGCATGCAACTGATTACAAAGATGATCGGGCAGGCTAAAAACCAATATTACGAAAGTGGCCTTGGAGCATTGTTGTGGGGCTTTACAAATTTTATTTGCTTCACACTTGCTTACCTGCAAGCAACTTTAGCATGGTTTAAGCTTCCCTTTAATCCTTTCTATCTCATGTTTATTACTTTTATTTTGCAGTTTTATTTTGACCGAAAAGAAAGAAAATATAAACGGACCGTAACCTATAAAGATGAAGCACATAAATATGTTTGGCTTGCATTTGGCATAAGTGTTTTGGTATTAACCATTGCCGGCGGCATAGCAGATATTGGTTACATTGTGTTGCCGCTTCTTTTATTATTATTTGGACTTCCTACATTCATTTCCGGATGCATAAGTAAATTTCCACCTTTTATTATCGGAGGTATAGTTTGCTGGATATTGTGCATAGTCGCTTTTTTTTACCAATCAGACTTTACTTATTTATTGGTAGCTGCCGGTGCGGGAGTTGCATGGATTATTCCGGGCTTTATTTTAAGAGCCAGGTTTTATAAGAATATAGCAAACAAAAGTAATGGATTTTAAAGAACTTGATCCCATATTACATTCGCAGCTACGCCTTGCCGTTATGTCGCTTCTTATAAGTGTAAAGGAGGCTGAGTTTACTTTTTTAAAAGAAAAAACCAATGCAACTGCCGGCAATTTAAGCGTGCAGATAACCAAACTAAAAGATGCAGGTTACATAGATATTATAAAACAATTCAATAATAATTACCCGCAAACAATTTGCAAAATTAATAGTACCGGCATCACTGCGTTCGAAAATTACGTGAAGGCTCTTCAAACCTACATGACCTTATAAATAAATTCACACTCTAAATTGTTTAAAGGTTATTCATTAAAAGAAACTGCCCCATCCGGGGCAGCCTTGAATGGTCCATAGTGAAAAATATCCTTATTGTTTTGTGATTTTTTGAGTGATTCTTTTAGTGCCGGAAATGAATTGAATAAAATAATTTCCCGAAGGGAATTTTGACAGCTCATCGAATAGAATATTATTAACGCCAGCAATTAATCGCACATTTTTCGTCAACATTTCTTTGCCTTGAATGTTGAATATTCTCGCACTAATATTTTCATTGGCCGCCCATTCAATAGTGATGTTTAAAGAATTGGTGAAAGGATTTGGGGAAGCCGTCATTTGATCGCTCGCGCTTTTAAGTTTTAAAGGCAACACTTTTGAATAATTTCCCTTGCCATCAATATCAATTTGTTTTATCCTGTAATAAATTATTGGAATTACAACCGAAAATACATTATCAATAAATGAATAAGAATGAAATAAAGAAGTAGTTCCGTTTCCTAATACAGAAGCTACTTCATTAAAAATATTTCCATCAACGCTTCTTTCGATCTTATAGTTATCACAATTGATTTCCTGTGAAGTAGCCCAATTAAGTTTCACTTTATTATCGGGTAATAATGCTGCGGTAAATGAAACCAAAGTAACCGGCAACGGCCCGGCTTCGGGATTTATAATAGCTGTTCCATCATCAACAAATTTTACATTGGCATCTGATTGGGCTTTAATTCTTGCAATGTTCATTATTGAAGGAACACGGTTTCCAATGCCTGGATCATTTACCCTTACTTTAAATTGTACTTCGTAAGTTTCGTTGGCAGCCAAAGTTCCGCCAACGCTGCCATTTGCGCCAGCACCTATTCTAAATATCACTGTTTTTATTGTGCCGTTTGAGATGTATTCTGCAGCATCATCTCCTTTGTTATCGGTTTGAATACCCGGTAATATTCCGGGCGCAGATATGATGTTTAAGGAGTTTGGAACATAAGTAACTGATGAAGGCAACGTATCAGTTATTATACTTGAATTTGCATTTCCGGGACCGCTGTTTTCTCCTTTAAGCGTGTAAGTCAGTATTTCGTTTGGCTCGCCAAGATGATTGTTATTTGCATCGCTAACTGTTTTATCGAGTGTAATAGTTGGATCTTTCATTTTGATTGTAAAGGCAAATAAGCCCGGAAAATATTTATCAGCCTCGGTACCAAATTCAAGTATTACCGAATTTGCATTAGGCATAATGCCATACCCTGTTCCAATATCAAACTGATCAATATCAACTCCCATTTGATTGGTATAATTCGGATATTTTTTTGTTACATGCACGCCGTTATCGGTAATCGTCCCGTTCCACATATTATCTGCCGGGTTGGTTGCATTTGAAAATAAATTTGAATTTATTTTTAAATAATCCTTATTCAAATTAGCGTCGCCTTCCCACGCCAAAACGCCCATTTTTGCGTCTCCCGGCGCTAGCGAACCCGATGGCACATCCAATCCTGTTAATGTAACCGTTGTAGAAAGAGGATTACCATTACTATATACTTGCTCAAAGCCGTCGTACAACCGAATGCTGTTATAGTTGATATTATTGTTTGCGTAAACAACTACAATGCACCATCCACCATGATTTCCACCATCAGATACCGGTCCCGTACTTAATGGCGCATTGCCAACTTCGTAAGTGCCTGATCCGTTGTTTTTTATTAAGTCTGTTATGTCCGCATATGCCTGGTACTCGGTATATCCGGTAACGATCACAGTTTTATCAATTCCCAATGCAGTTACATTAGAATAAATTCCGTTCGTACCTTTCCTTATCTTAATGGTTTTATTTGAGTCGGCAGAAAGATCGTACTCTGCATTTTTTATGCGTCCGCCCCAATATAAACGTGCCAACGTAATGGTATTCGTTCCGGAAGGTAATACCAAATCTGAAGAAGATGAATTTCTTGTAACGCTTCCGAAGTCCGTGCTTCCATCAATGTCTATGTTCTGCATATTTTCGTTGTCATTACCATAAATGCTGTTCCCGGTTGCACTGTTATCATTCATTTTTAGAATGTTTACGGTGTCCTTATTAATAATGTGTAAAAGGGTATTGCCAAACATTGCTGTACCACCTTTTATATTATCAGAGTAAACAAGATTGTAACTTCTGAATTGCGAAAAAGTATTTGAAAGGGTAAAGAAATTAAAATATAAAACCCCTGCCAGGATGATTTTATTCTTATTAAAAATATTTTTTGCGGAAGCTGTGTTCATTCAATTTATTGTTGGTAAAATAAAATTGTTCCTCTTTTTATTGGCTTTGACAGGACCTGGAATAATGAATAACTGCAAAAAAAAGTTGCTGGTAGAAATATATTTTACCCGGCGCCCGGATGAATGAGATTAAAAAATAACAGGAAGCCAACCCGGTTGGTGAGCGCAGAAACAACAACCTTGTTTGCAAAGCTTTTGAATTGTTGTTTTTCAACGGGTCCAAAACCTAAATAACCTAATGTAAATACAAGCTTCATAGCAATTGCTTTTTGATAAGAATTTATTTGAGCACCACACAAGCAGGCCAATAAAATTATTAAAACGAATAGGAGTTTCGCTTTCATAATGCAGTTTATTTATGAGTTGTTTTTATGTCGGCTATTTTATGTTTTTTCTAAAGCGATGAACGAATCAGCCCCGATAATTAATTAATAAAATTTTTATAAAAGGAAATTTGGAATGGTATAGTCAACCATTATAAATGCGAAAAAAAATAAGCATTTGATTTTCGGAGATATTGTAAAGGGAATTGAAGGAATCTTGTAGGATATTTCCTAAGAGTTGGAAGTGCAAAGTTATAAATCATTTTGAATAATCATAATATTTTCATTTTTAATTTAAAAAAGCGTTCCTTTTTTTATGGAAGCCAACATAGATTAAATAGAAATCTTGTTTGAAAAAATATGTTAGAACGCTATTTGTATTTAGTTGTATGAAAAGCATTTTTTTATTGAATAAAAATGCCTAATCACCAAAAAATCATTTTAAGATTTTAAATTAAAAATTTGTTGCGAAGCTTTTTTTGCGGGAAACCAGGAAGCGGCAAAAGCAATAACGATCGCGGTAAGAGCAACTAAAATAAAATCGGTGAGCACCATTCGTACCGGGAAATAATCTATAAGAAAAGAGTTGCCGACCAACTTTATTATTTTAAATTTTAGTTGTAACAAACAGATGATCAATGCGAGAGAAATACCAACACCGGCGCCGGTAAATGCAAGCAACAATCCTTCGCTCAAAAATATTTTTCTTATTAAACTTTTGTCCGCGCCAAGAGATTGTAAAACACTTATGTCTTTTCTTTTTTCAAGAACCAACATCGTTAATGCGCCCACCATATTAAATGCAGCGATGATTAGAATCAGTGTAAGCACGGCATAAATTACCCATTTTTCCAGCCGCATAGATTGATATAAACTTGCATTTTGTTGAAACTTGGTAAGAACTTTATATTTTAGTCCTAACTGTTGTTGTAACTTTTTCGTAAAACTTTCATCACTTTTAGGATCTGTCAACGAAATTTCGACGGCACTAAATTCATCTGGCGAATAATTCATTTGTTGCTTTACAAAATCAATATTTGTAATCGCATATTTGTTATCAAAATCCTGTTGAATTTCAAAACTACCAGAAGTGTTTGCATTGCCTTCGCTTAAGGCTGCAAGAGGATTTGTGTTAGAAGCGGATGTTTTTTTCGCGAGAAATATAGTAATCGGAAATAAATTTTTTTCTGCCTGAACGCCAATGGCGCTTTCAATGCCTGAGCCAAGAATAAGCTTTGGATGCTCAAGTGTGCCTGGATCAAAAACGCCATGAAACATTTTTTTTGGAACGCCTGAAACTTTAGAATAATTATTGTCGACACCTTTTAATAAAACCGGCGTAAGCTGCTCTCCGTTTTGTAATAACGCTTTGTCTTCTGCAATTAAAGAAACTCCTTTTACTCCGTTTAATTGATGGATAGATTGAATTTGTTGTGGCGTTAAAAATATGGTTTTGCCTTTTGCCGGAACCACCTTTACATCAGCATAAAAATTAGAATACAGCGACTGCACCAATCCCTCAAAACCATTAAAAACACTTAAAACCAAAATCTGGCACATGGTAGAAAATGCAATAACACCGGTGGTAACCCATGAAATTATATTAATAGCATGTGTACTTTTTTTTGCTTTAAAATATCGCCAGGCAAATTTTAAATACATGCATTAATAATTAAATAGAGCAATTGTTTATTTGATTAAAATTTTGAGTTAGATGAGAAATAGCTACTCTTTTTTATCTTCTTTCTTAATATTATCAAGCAACTCTTCAATTTTAAAAACATAATCCAAGGTATCATCTATGTAAAATGTAAGCTGGGGAATACTTCTTAGCTGGTGACGAACCCTGTTGCCTAACTCGCCCCTGATTTCACTGCTTCTGTCTTTTATTTTTCCAAGCGCCACCTCCGGATCTTTAACCTGGAAAAAACTTACATATACACGGGCTTCGTACAAGTCTGGCGTTATTTTTACAGATGCTATTGAAACCATTCCGCCTTCCAGCATGTTGAGTCCCATTCTCAAAAATATTTCATTTAATTCCTTCGTGATCACGCCGGCTACCTGCTTTTGCCTTTTACCTTCTGTCATTTTATTAAATTATTGATCTTTGTAAAATTAGTTACTTTGCCTCTATTACCATTTATTAGTCATTTCAACCTCATTGATGAAGAGTTTACGTGTTATTTTCCGATATGTTTCTAAATATCCTAAATTAATTTTTGCATACTTTAGTTTTAACGTTATTTCCAACCTGTTTTCTGTTATTTCCCTCGGTTTATTAAGTCCTTTTTTACTGTTGATTTTCAAGAAGAATGATACATTGGCGGCTGTTAGTAACAATACCAGTTATTTTTCAAGGCTCAACCCGGTGAATCTTTTAAAGGTATGGCTATACGAAATGATCAAAACGCCAAACGGTGAAATAAAGGCGCTTGCAGTGATTTGCCTGATGGTGCTTTTTGCAATTATTTTAAAGAATGTTTTTTTATACTTGTCTATTTTTTATATCACGCCTATTCGAAGTTCGATAATCAATGATATGCGAACACGAATGTTTAAAAAAATTCTCGCACTGCCAATTGGTTATTTTAATGACCAGAAAAAGGGCGACATCATGAGCCGCCTCACCAACGATCTTGGTGAGGTAGAAAGTTCCATCGTCAATTTATTAGAAACTATATTTCGCGAGCCGGTAACAATATTGTTGTTCCTGATTTACATGATTATTTTAAGTCCGCAACTCACGCTTTTTTTAATTCTTTTCCTTCCTTTTTCCGGTTTGATCATTGGCAGAATTGGACGTTCGCTCAAGAAGCAAAGTACCCGCGTGCAAGAGAAACTTGGATCCATCTTGTCAACTATTGATGAGACTTTGGGTGGGATTCGCATCATAAAAGGTTTTAACGCTGAAAGAAAGCAATACAAAAAATTTGTTACGCAAAATGATGAACTCTTCATTATAAAAAATAAAGCAAACCGGCGCCGGGATTTGGCTTCTCCGGTAAGTGAAGTGCTGGGTGTTACTGCAATTGTTTGCGTATTGTGGTTTGGCGGCAGACTCGTTTTAAGAAATTCTTTTCTTGACCCCGGAGATTTCATTGCATACATCGTAATTTTTTCACAGGTAATTCAACCGTTGAAATCATTGTCTGCCGCGGCATATAATATTAGAAAAGGTTCAGCGAGTGTAGAAAGGATTGAGCACCTGATAAATGAAGATGTATCCATTAAGGAAATAGCACATCCTATAAAAATGGAAGAGTTTACATCCAATATTGAATTTAGAAATGTTTCGTTTTCTTATGAAGACAAAATGGTGTTGGAAGACATAAACCTTATAATTGAAAAAGGAAAAACTATTGCATTGGTTGGCTCATCCGGGGCAGGTAAAAGCACATTGGTTGATCTCGTTCCGCGCTTTCATGATGTTGTAAAAGGGGAATTGCTCATTGATGGAATAAATATAAAAGAGTACTCGCTGGAATCATTGCGCAACCAAATGGGCATTGTTACGCAAGAAGCGATTTTATTTAATGATACTATTGCCAACAATATTTCTTTGGGCATGGACGACGCCAGCCCTGAACAAATTGAGCAGGCAGCTAAAATAGCCAACGCTCATAACTTTATTGTACAAAAGGAAAATGGCTATGATACAAATATTGGCGAACGTGGCAATAAGTTAAGCGGGGGCGAAAAGCAGCGTGCAACCATCGCAAGGGCTGTTTTAAAAAACCCATCAATTTTAATATTGGATGAGGCAACATCTTCGTTGGATACAGAAAGTGAGAGGCTAGTGCAGGATGCTATATATAATTTAATGAGTAACCGAACCAGCATCGTTATCGCTCACAGGCTAAGTACAATTCGCCATGCGGATGAAATTGTTGTGTTGCGAAAAGGGAAGATTGTTGAGCGCGGAACACACATGAGTCTTATGGCCACCGAAAGCTTTTATAAAAAATTGGTTAACATGCAAGAAGTTCGCTAACCGTTAAATAAAAGAAAGTTATAGCATTCACTTTCATTTATTCCGTGCTTCACGGTTAAGTCTTGAACTTTGTTATATCAAAAACCTTTCTTGCATGTAAAGCATAAAAAAAGAGAACAATTTCTTGTCCTCTTTAAATAAATATTTTAAAAAGAATTATTTTGCGATACCCATTTTTGCCTCTATAGATAAAGTTGCATGAGGCACTGCTCTCAGGCGCGCTTTGTCAATTAATTTGCCCGTAACGCGGCAAATTCCATACGTTTTATTTTCAATACGCATCATTGCTTTTTCAAGGTGATCAATAAAAGTGA
>JBDTKB010000294.1:0-3862 GCA_039935555.1 Ginsengibacter sp.
TAAATTGAATGGTCTTATTGTATTTTATCAATTCATTCAACATCGCCTCCGCGTTATCATATTGAACATTGTCATCACCAGTGCCATGTATGAATAGTAAATTCCCTTTAAGATTCTTTGCATAATAAACAGGCGATCCCTTTACATAATTTTCCATATTTTCCTCGGGCAATCCCATATATCTTTCTTCATAAACATTATCATAAAACAAAAGATTATCAACCGCGGATATGGAAATACCGGTTTTATATATTTCCGGGTATTGAAACATCAAATTCAATGTGGAAGATCCTCCACCGCTCCATCCCCACACTGCCACACGGTCTTTATCAAAATATGATTTTTCTAATAATTTTTTTGCTGCCATTGCCTGGTCGTGTATGTTAAGCCTTCCAATTTGTCCGTAAATAGATTTCCTCCATTCGGCACCTCTTAAGGATGGAGTTCCCCTGTTGTCAACTGAAACCTGGATATAACCTTCAATACTCATATCACCATTGAACAGGAAATTTCGTTGGGCACCGAAGCTATTTTCAACAGTTGACGCTGCGGGTTCGCCATATACATAAAAAACAACGGGGTATTTTTTAGTGGAATCAAAATTGGCTGGCTTAATCATCCAACCATCGAAAGTGATATTATCATCAGTGGTAACTTTAAAATATTCAACGTTGGAATTTTCATTGACCCGCATATTTCTGGCAATGCTTTTTTCTTCATTCAAGGGTTTATGATCTGGTAATGTAATCCATTCAGTTGCAGGAAAAGTTTTATAATTGGAAAAAGAATGCATCGCATACTTTGCCCCAGGTGAAATATTATATTTGTGTGTGCCAACCATATTTGATGGAGACAACAACTCCAATTTTCCTTTGCCATCCATTTTCACTCTGTACAAGTAAAGTTGAGTTGCATTATTTGGAGATGCCATGAAATAGACATAATTATTTTTATCATCGATACATTGAATATTATCAATGTCATAATTTCCTTTAGTAATTAAAGTTTCTTTTTTACCATCACGGCTTACAAGGTAAATGTGCCTCCAACCATCTTTTTCAGTCACCCATAAAAAATCTTTTCCGTTATTGAGCCATTCCCACCCAGTTGGATCATCATCGTTCCATCTTGATTTTATATCGATCCATGCCTTATCATCTTCTGTATAAAAATTATTCACGTCGCCGGTAGTTGCATTGCAATAAAAAAGTTTGCTTTCGTTCTGCTTTCTGTTCAGTTGTTGCAATACCACTTCGCTGGAATTGTCAGCCCATTCCATTCTTGGAATATAGTGTTGCTGCGGATCGCCGGGAACATTCATCCATTTAATATCATCATTACTAACGGTGATTACGCCAATGCGTACTGGTGATGGTGGCTGGCCAACTTTTGGGTATTCAACGGGTATAACTTTAGAATATACTGAGTCAGTTGTGTTCAGCATATAATAGTCACGAACTTTTGTAGCATCAACTTGCCAGAAAGCAATTTTCTTACTATCAGGGCTCCACCTAAATCCATCACGACAACCAAATTCTTCTTCATAAACCCAATCAAAAGTACCATTGATCAATTTTCGGGTACCATCCTCCGTTAGTTGATTAACCTGGTGCGATGTGATGTCTTCTTTATAAAGATTATGTCCACTCACATAAGCCGCGCTTTTTCCATCGGGAGATAATTTACAATACATTAAAGATTGAGACGGCAGGCCTTTACCAAGCTCCGTTAATTGGTTAGTGCCAAGGCTCAATATCCAATAATCGCCACGCGTTTTATAGCGCCATACTTTGGAAGTATTTGTAAAAATCAATAAAGTTTTATTATCAGGAGAAAAGCTATAAATATTAAAAGCTAACGGGCTGTCACTTCCTGAAGCAGTTAGCTGTTCTTTTTTTACGATGATGGTTTCGGTATTCGTTTTTACATCGGTTTTCACAATATTTCCATCACTCAATTTTAAATACGCAGTTCCATCGGGTGTCCAGTTAATTTCCTTTGCACGAAATTGCGCAAAGCAATGAAATGAAAAGCTTAAAATAACAATAAGAATAAGGCTCTTGCTTTTAATATTTGCCATCGATTATTTTTAGCCGCAAAAATACGCCAACGCATTTCAGCTTCTGATACCATTTATATAATTCAATCTTAAATTTGTGTATGGCTGAAAAAGAAAAATTAAGAATTGATAAATATTTATGGGCTATTAGAATTTTTAAAACGCGTAGCCTTGCATCTGATGCATGCAATAACGGCAAAGTGAAGTGGAAAGGAATAAATGTAAAGCCCGCAAAAACAGTTGCCGTTGGCGAGCAATATGAAATAAAAACAGAAGAAAAAAAATGGCTTGTCGAAGTCTCAGGTTTATTGCATACAAGAGTTCAATTTGCTGAGGCAATAAAGTTTTATATCGACCTTACGCCCGAAGAAGAAAAAGAAAAAATTCATAATTCTTCATTTGTCTTTAACACCGGAAAAAGACAAAGCAAACAAGGCCGGCCTACAAAGAAAGAAAAGAGGAACCTGGATGATTTTTTCGAATAATTTTTGCTTTACAAGCACAGCTATTTAATTAACTGAAGATTGGAACGCTCCTTTAGCTTCGTCCGCAGCTTTTTCATCTCCGAGATAGTTCCAGTTGATCCCTTTTATATGTGTTTTAAAGCTATTAGTCATTTCTTCAGGTGTTGTTTTCTGAACGAGTCCTATAAATTCTTCTGACATTTTCCAATTGCCCAATACCTCTGCATTACCTAAGGAAGCGGCCATCGCATTCGTACTTTCCTGCTTCATGTAATTACTGGTGATAAAGAGATTCTTAGTATCATTAAATTCTTTTTGAGAGAAGCCTTTCTCCTTTATTCGCTTAATTTCATTAACCATCACTTCTACGGAAGCTTTAGGATTTGTTGTGCTCACATACATAATGCTATAGGGCATTTCCTGCGGCACGGTGTAGGCATATGGCGCATAAGAAAGATTTCGTTTCGTTCTGATTTCAGTAAATAAATTTTGGCTAAATGTAGCAAAGGCCACCCGGTTAGCCACAAAATCATCAGACGTAAAATTTGGTGCATTTACAACGCCCATAATATAATTAGTAGCCAGTTTTCTTGAAACAATGTTGATAGAATTTGAATCAAGCGAAGGCATTTTATAGCTGGGACTAACGTACTGCTTAGACGCGATTGCACTGAAAGCTTTTTTTATTTTATCAGTAATTTCCTGTTTGGATATTTTTCCGACAACCACAATAAACATTTTACTTTTATCCAGTAATGTATTATAATAATAAGATTTAGCATCTGCCGCAGTCATGCCGGTTACTGTATTAACTTCACCCTTTGGATCAGTTTCATAAACGGTTCCCTTAAAAGTATAATCAACTGCCATTTTATTGATTTTACTATCTGGGTTGGATTCCTGGCTTTTTATGCCTGAGATAACTTTTTGCTTAAGAAGATCAAATTCCTTTTCTTCATAAACAGGATTATTTACAGCTTCTGTGAGTAAGTCCCACCCTTCGTTAAAATACTTGGTAATGCAATTGAGGCTGATGATTCCGTAATCATAAGTGCCATTGCTATTTATGTCAATGCCATACTTATCCGCCATGTCTTTGAAAGCGTCTTTGGTATATTTTTTTGTGCCACATTCCGTTGCCGCGGAAAGTGCCAGGTTGCCCAGGCCTGCTTGTTCAGCCTTGTAATTAGCAACTCCGCCACGATAATAAATGCTGACATTAATAATATCTTTTACAGTCGATTTCATTATTACCGGAATGCCTTCCACGGTAAATTTTTCTGCCGCGCTTTGCGCCGAAGTATTAATCGTAAAAAGAGAAAGAACTACTATTGAACAC
>JBDTKB010000295.1:0-5625 GCA_039935555.1 Ginsengibacter sp.
GAAGATGTTAATCAAATCGGGCAATAATGGATATTTCGGTCGTAATTCCTTTACTTGATGAAGCTGAATCTTTACCCGAGCTTGAGGCGTGGATAAAGCGTGTGATGGATGAAAATAATTACACCTATGAAATGATATTTGTTGATGACGGCAGCAGCGATAATTCCTGGAGTGTAATCGAACAATTACGGCAAAAAAATCCTTTCGTGAGAGGAATTAAGTTTCAACGAAACTATGGAAAGAGTGCTGCCTTGAACGAGGGTTTTAAAATGGCAAACGGAAAAGTAGTTGTTACCTTGGATGCCGATCTCCAGGACAGTCCGGATGAAATTCCTGAGTTAAGAAGAATGGTGCTGGAAGATGATTACGATATTGTAAGTGGCTGGAAGAAAAAAAGATTCGATAATACACTTTCAAAAAATATACCTTCAAAAATTTATAATGCTGCTGCAAGAAAGGCAAGTGGAATTTATCTTCATGATTTTAATTGCGGGTTAAAAGCCTACAAAAATAAAGTAGTAAAAAATATAGAAGTGTATGGTGAAATGCATCGATACATTCCTTTGCTTGCCAAGTGGTCTGGCTTTAAAAAATTTGGTGAAAAAATAGTAACGCACAGTCCAAGAAAATATGGTGTAACTAAATTCGGGTGGAACCGTTTTGTAAATGGCTTTCTTGACCTGGCTTCAATAATGTTTGTTGGCAAGTTTCGTAAAAATCCAATGCATTTTTTTGGATTGTGGGGAACGTTTTTCTTTTTATTTGGATCTATCGTAGCAATTTATCTTACCATAACAAAATTCTTTTTTGATAAAACAGGCATGACTGAAAGGCCTCTTTTTTATTTTGCAATGCTGGCCATGGTAATTGGTACACAGCTTTTTCTCGCAGGATTTTTGGGAGAACTCATCTCAAGAAATGGCGTTGAAAGAAATCATTACCTTATTGAAGACAGGATTGATTAGGTTAATAGCGCTGCGATTCTTTCACTAAAACAATTTGCATTAAATCGTTTTAATCAACTTTTATCTTGATAGAAGGTCCGCATAAAAATATTGTCATTATTGGCCCGGCACATCCCTTAAGAGGCGGATTAGCGTCGTATGACGAACGCCTTGCAAAAGAATTTAATGACCACGGTTATCACACAACCATCTATACTTTCTCCTATCAATATCCATCTTTTTTATTTCCTGGAACAACGCAATATTCAACAGAACCTGCGCCTGCAAACATTTCCATTAAAGTAAAAATAAATTCCATCAATCCTTTTAATTGGATACTTGTAGGTAATGAATTAAAAAATTTATCGCCGGATATTATTGTTGTCAGGTATTGGCTTCCATTTATGGGGGCTTGCCTTGGAACTATTTTAAGACATGTAAAGAAAAATAATCACACTAAAATTATCTGCATCGCAGATAATATATTCCCTCATGAAAAAAGATTAGGTGACAAATCCTTGACTAAATATTTTTTAAAACCCGTAGATGGTTTTATCACCATGAGTGAAAAAGTTCTTGCTGATCTGCATCAATTTGCAAAAGGCAAACCGGCCCAGTTTGTGCCACATCCTTTGTATGATAATTTTGGAGAAAAGGTTAGCAAGGAAGAGGCAAGGCAAAAACTTACTATTGACAGCAACGATAAAGTTCTCCTGTTTTTTGGTTTTATAAGGAAGTACAAAGGGCTGGACATTTTACTGAAAGCAATGAAATTATTGAACCAGAATCCTTCTAGCCGAAATATTAAACTCTTAATTGCGGGAGAATTTTATGAAGATGAAAAAAACTATCAGGAATTATTAAATGATACTTTGATAAAAGATAACCTGATGGTTCATACGCAATTTATAACAGACAGCATGGTGAAGTATTTTTTATGTGCTGCTGATTGTGTGGTACAGCCTTATAGAAATGCCACTCAAAGCGGTGTTACGCCGCTTGCCTATCATTTTGAAATTCCAATGATTGTGACAAATGTTGGTGGCCTTTCTTCGTTAGTTCCCGATAAAAAAGTTGGATTAGTTGCCGAACCTAATGCAGAAAGTATTGCAGAAAAAATAAAAGAATATTTTGCCATAGGAGAAGAATTTTTTTTGACGCACCTTCGCGAAGAGAAGAAAAAATATAGCTGGGACAATATGCTTAAAGCAATTGTTAATTTAGTAAAATAATATTTCAAAAAAGCAGTAGAGCTTGCATAAAATTAATAGTAAATGATATATCGAAGTAAAGCTCCTTTGCGGATTGGCCTTGCCGGAGGCGGTACCGATGTAAGTCCGTATAGCGATCAGTTTGGCGGGGCAATATTAAATGCAACGATATCACTTTTTGCTTACGCTAATATCGAAATGCTGGAAGAAAATAAAATTATAGTTGAAGCTTTGGACCGGAAAGAAAAACAAGCGTTTGAATGGGCGAAAACTTTACCGATTGATGGTACACTCGATTTATTAAAAGGTGTTTATAATCGCATTCAAAAAGATTTTGGAATGCCGCAAAAAGGTTTTCGGCTGTCCACATTTGTTGACGCCCCCGCAGGTTCCGGGCTTGGTACATCGTCAACATTAGTAGTTGCAATCATCGGGGCTTTTGTTGAAATGCTTAAATTGCCTTTGGGCGATTATGATATTGCTCATCTTGCCTACCAAATAGAGCGGAACGATCTTAAACTTACGGGCGGCAAGCAAGATCAATATGCAGCAATGTTTGGAGGTGTAAATTTTATGGAATTTTATGAAGGTGATAAAGTGATTGTGAACCCTTTGCGAATAAGATCTCAATACTTACATGAGTTGGAGAATAATCTTGTTCTTTACTTCACTGCCAATAGCCGCGAGAGCGCTGCCATTATAGATGAGCAGGTGAAAAACGTAAATAATAAAGATGAAAAGAGTATTGAAGCAATGCATCAGTTAAAGGAGCAGGCAAAAATGATGAAGGAAGCTTTATTAAAAGGAAGGTTAAATGAATTTGGTGAAATACTTGATTTTGGCTTTCAACAAAAAAGAAAAATGGCCCACAATATAAGCAATAGCCGCATTGAAGAAATATATGAAGCAGGGAAAAAAGCCGGGGCCACCGGGGGCAAAATAAGCGGTGCCGGCGGCGGCGGTTTTATGATATTTTATTGCCCGGGAAATTCTCATCATGCCGTAATAGAAGCGTTAAATTCGTTTGGAGGCGAAGTAAAGAATTATACATTTACAAAATATGGTTTAACCACCTGGTGCGCATAAACTTATTAATATGGAGAAAATAAAAAATATCATTCAGTCGTCTATCGACGTAAAAACTTTGATATTGGCCGATGAAAAAATGTTGCAAACTGTAATGGATTGTGTAAACGTTATTGTAAGTACTTTCGAAAAAGGCAACAAGGTTTTGTTTTGCGGAAATGGGGGAAGTGCTTCGGATGCCCAACATCTTGCCGCCGAGTTTAGCGGACGATTTTATACAGACAGGGATGCTCTTCCCGCTGAAGCTTTGCATTGCAACACGTCTTACATAACCGCTGTGGCAAATGATTATAGTTATGATGTTATTTATTCAAGATTGATTAAAGGAATTGGAAACGCGGGAGATGTGCTGGTTGGGTTAAGCACATCTGGCAATAGCAAAAATATTGTCAACGCGTTTGAAGTTGCCAAAGATAAAAATATGAGCACTATTGCTTTTACAGGATCCACGGGAGGCAAATTAAAAAAGTATGCGGATTACTTAATAAATATTCCTTCTGATGATACGCCCAGGATCCAGGAAAGCCATATTACGCTCGGTCATATTATTTGCCAGCTTGTAGAGGAAATTTATTTTGCAGATACCAATGATTAAAGAAGCAATTATTCTTGCAGGTGGGCTTGGAACAAGGCTACGTTCTGTTGTTTCTGATTTGCCAAAATGCCTCGCACCTGTTGCCGGAAAACCCTTTCTGCATTATGTGATTGACCATCTTAAAAAAGAAGGCATTACTAATTTCATTATTTCTGTTGGTTATAGAAATGAAGACATCATCCACTTTATTGATGAAAATTTTCCCTTTCATGCAAGCTCCGATTCCGGTATAAAATTTCAGTTTTCAATTGAAGAAGAACCGTTAGGAACGGGTGGGGCAATTAAATTATCCTGTAAAAAATTAAACGGCACTGACGTAATTATTTGCAATGGAGACACGTTGTTTGAGATCGATATAAAACAACTGTCTAATTTTCACCATCAAAATAATGCTGACTGCAGTTTGTCTCTTAAGCCGATGACGGATTTTGAACGTTATGGCGTTGTTGAGCTTCATAAAGATCAATCTATAAGATCTTTTAAGGAGAAGCAATTTTATAAATCAGGGCTAATTAACGGTGGCGTGTATGCGCTAAATGCATCCACATTTTGTGATGAAACCCTTCCGGATAAATTTTCTTTTGAAAAGGATTACCTCGAAAAATTTGTTGGCAAAAGAAAAATGTATGGCCTGGTTCAAGAGGAATATTTTATTGACATTGGTATTCCTGAAGACTTTGAAAGAGCCCAAAGTGAATTAAGCGGCAGGTTTTAAAATGAATTAGATAAATGAAAGACCTTTCAAAAATAGACAACACCTGGACATTATTTCTTGATCGTGATGGCGTGATAAATGAAGAGAAACATGAAGATTATATTCATAAATGGGATGAATTTAAATTTTATAAGGGCGTAAAAGAAGCACTCGCAGTTTTTAATAAAAAATTTGGAAAAATATTTATTGTAACCAACCAAAGAGGTGTAGGAAAAGGATTAACTAAGATGGAAGATCTTGCTATTATTCATAAAAATATGCTTGCCGAAATTATTGAGGCAGGAGGAAGAATTGACAAACTGTATTTTGCTATCGATTTAGAAAATGATAGCCCGAACCGTAAACCAAGCCCTGGCATGGGTTTGCAGGCAAAGCTTGATTTTCCTGATATTGATTTTTCAAAAAGCATTATGATCGGCAACACAATAAGCGATATGAAATTTGGAAGAAACCTCGGCACTGCAATCAATATTTTTTTGCCAACAACAAGGAAAGATGTTGACATTAATGATGAAAATATAGACTTCGTTTTTGAGAGTCTTATTTCAGTAGCAATGGCTCTATAGCTTAGTTAAAATTTTACGATTAACAATAATTTCGGGCAAATTCAGTTTTCTTTGCTCAAATGTCTTTGATGCTTAAACCCTGGTTTTTAATAATTTCATTTTTTTTAATAGGTCATTCATCCTTTGCACAACTGTCCAGCTCAGAAAATAATGCGCTGCGTAAAAAAGAAGATTCACTAAAGAAATTCTCTCTGCAGATTATACAAGGAAGGACAGCCGCCGATCGCTTCGCTGCTGACAGCCAGTTCACGAAATTATTTGTGAGGGCACTAAAACTTAAGAACTCATTTTATTATCCTTTTGATTCGCTTTTCACCATTTCGAAATTAGTCCCTGAAGACAGCACTTTCAAAATTTTCACCTGGCAAATGGTGGTGAACGAAAATGTTACACGCCAGCATGGAGCAATTCAAATGAGAACAGAAGATGGTTCTTTGAAGCTTTTCCCGCTCATCGATAAATCGGGAGTTACCAATAATCCTGAAGATACGATCGGTAATAACTTTGG
>JBDTKB010000296.1:0-9348 GCA_039935555.1 Ginsengibacter sp.
AGCCCCGCCTCTACCCTTCCCTAAAAAACTTTGACGAAATAAGCAAATTCACATTAAAACCCTATGTGTGCATGATGCCTGCAAGCGTGTGGTTTACAAAACAATACCCGGTTGAAAAATGGATTGATCTTATTAATAGTTTTCCTGCGGAATATACAATCTATCTATTAGGCGGAAACGATGATTTACCATTGTGTGAAAAAATAAAAACTGCAGTTACCAACAAAGCCGTTCAAGTTCTTGCAGGGCAATTAAATTTTCTTTCTTCGGCAGCATTAATGAAAGGAGCAGCCATGAATTATACAAACGATTCTGCACCGTTGCATTTTGCTTCAGCAGTGGATGCACCGGTCACTGCAATTTTTTGTTCCACTGTTCCCGCATTTGGTTTTTACCCCTTGGCGTCTAAGTCATTTATAGTTGAAACAAAAGAGATCCTTGCTTGCAGGCCATGTTCATTGCACGGGCTGAAAGCTTGTCCGCTTGGGCATTTCAAATGTGCATACACCATTGAAACCAATCAATTATTATCTACCCTTACCTTATAAAATGGATCCATTTAGCAACGATATAAAGTCATCAATAAAAGTTCTGCTTAACAGAGGAATTATTTTATATCCTACCGATACGATTTGGGGTATTGGATGCGACGCTACCAATGCTGAGGCTGTAAAAAAAATATACCAGTTAAAAAAAAGGGCGGAAAAAAAATCCCTTATCATTTTAGTTTCGAACGAAAATGAAATCAGGAATTATGTTTTAAATCCATCGCAAAAAATTATTGACTTTATTTCGATACAAAAAAATCCAACGACGGCTATTTTCGCAAAAGCAATTCATCTTCCAAAGGAGATTATTAATGAAGATGGAAGCGTGGCGATACGAATTGTAAAAGATGATTTTTGCATTGCCCTTCTTCATAAACTTAAAAGGCCGCTTGTGTCTACTTCCGCAAATATTTCAGGAGAAGCTGCTCCGAAAAATTTTATACAGATAAGTAGCCCAATAAAAAACGGTGTTGACTTTATCGTACAACACCGTCAAAATGAAATGATCGATTACAGGCAATCTTCAATAATTAAATTGAACAGCCTCAATGAAATAGAAAAAATTCGGTAACGTTTTATAAAGCAATGCCAATTCCTAATTGAATAGCCTGGGTTTTCCAGGTATCTCCGTTGCCAAAGTTATTAATGTCTGTTTGCCCACCGATGAACCTTCCATAAACTCTAAACTTTAAAAGATTTAGTTGAAGCCCCGCAGCAAGCGCAAAATTTCCTGCCTTAAAAGCATCCTTCCCGTTTTGTAAAAGATCCTTGTTTTTGTCGAGTAATATTCCAAATTGCGGACCAGCCTGCAACGTTAATATCCTGGCGATTTTATAATTCAATAAAATAGGAATGGTCAAATACTTTAACTGGATTTTGCTAATGTTATTAAATGCATACACATCACTAAAGTGTGAAGACGTGTCAACATTTGTTTGACTGAATAACACTTCAGGCTGAATAGCAAATTTTTTGCCGAGGCCAATACTTGCAAAAACTCCTGCATGATACCCGAGTGTAAACTCGTCCTTAAAGGCTTGCCCGGAAAGCTTTCCAAGATTCGCTCCTCCTTTTATACCAAAGCTAAATGATTGGGAAAAAACGGATGAGCCGATAAATAATAAAAATGCGAGGGTGAATAGTTTCGTTTTCATAAAAGTTTTTTGTTTTAATTTTCAATTATATGCCAACAAACCCTTCTAAAAGTTACACGGTTATTCAAATTACTTTTTTTGAATAAATATTTATTCTTCTAAAGAGTTAATTAACAAAATTTAAGATTGTACGGACCTGAATTGTTTTGAACAATCCGGAAAGAAGACTTCTAAATTCTTATGGAGTTTAATTAGTAAAATATTCGTAAGACGCGCTTTAACTTTCCTGTAGCATAATCTTGTATAACGCTACTGTCGCCCTAAAAACATACCTTTGCGCCGAAAAATAAAAATAAATAAATGAATGCATTTGAAGGCCTCGGGTTAAATGAAAACCTAGTGAAGGCCGTTACTGATCTTGGTTTTGATACGCCCACACCAATACAAATTAAGGCGATTCCCATTTTATTATCAGGCACTACAGATTTTGTAGGCCTTGCTCAAACCGGTACAGGAAAAACCGCTGCCTTTGGGCTTCCTTTGCTGCAACTGGTAGAACCTGAAAATAGATATCCGCAGGCGTTAATCGTTTGCCCTACGCGTGAACTTTGTTTGCAAATTTGTAATGACCTTCAGGAATATAAAAAATACAGTCGCAACATTCTTGCTGAGCCCGTTTATGGCGGTGCTTCAATTGTCATGCAAATACGAGCCTTAAAAAAAGGTGTTCATATAGTTGTTGCAACGCCTGGCCGCCTTATTGATATGATTGAAAGAAAAGCAATTGATCTTGGCAAAGTAAAATATGTAGTATTAGATGAAGCCGACGAAATGTTGAATATGGGCTTTAGAGACGATATTGATTTTGTATTGAAAAACACGGTTAACCGCGAAAGCACATGGCTTTTTAGCGCTACAATGCCGGCTTCAGTAAAAGCGATTTCAAAAAACTTCATGAAGAACCCGCAGGAAGTTACCGTCGGCAAAAAAAATACAGCTAATGTAAATATTGACCATCAATATTTCATCACGCCGGCTCAATCAAGATTTGAGACTTTGAAAAGGCTTGTCGATTTTAACCCGGGCATTTATGGGATCATCTTTACCAGGACCAAAGCGGATGCGCAGGAAATTACCGAGCGGCTTGTTAGGGAAGGCTATGACATTGAAGCCTTACACGGCGACCTCACCCAGCAACAGCGCGATAAAGTAATGAATCGGTTCCGCCAAAAAAGTATTCAAATATTAATTGCCACTGATGTAGCCGCAAGAGGAATAGACGTGGATGGCATTACTCATGTTATCAATTTTGAGTTACCCGATGATATAGAAGTTTACACACACAGAAGCGGACGTACGGCACGTGCCGGCAAAAGTGGAATTTGCATTTCTATCTGCCATAGCAGGGAAGTTTTTAAAATAAAGCAGTTGGAAAAAATGACCAACGCTCAATTTCACCGCCTTGATATACCGAGTGGAAAAGACGTTTGCCGTAAACAGTTTTTTCATTTTATGGATAAGCTTATAAGTGCCGACATTTCCAATGGCGATTATGAAACATACATGCCCGATCTTCAAAAGAAATTTGCTGACATTAGTAAGGAAGAAGTACTCCAAAGGGTTGCTGCACTTGAGTTTGATCATTTTTTAAAGTATTACGAAAACGCCGACGACCTGAATGCACGAACAGATTCAAGAGAGAAAAGGTTTGAAAATAAAAATACACGTGAAAGTGGATCGGGGAGAGAAAGGCCCACTTACCAGAGAGATAATGGATACACAAGGCTTTTCATTAATCTTGGCTTAAAAGATGGTTTTTATAAAGCAAGTTTTTTGCAATTTATTCTTGATGAAAGCAATCTTAAAAAAGAAGTGTTGGGTAAAATTGATCTGAGAGATATGAATTCATGGGTAGAAATAGATAAGGCTGCCGCTTCCAAAATGATAAAAAGCATGGATGGTAAAAATCATAATGGCAGGCTTATAAGAATGAACGAAGCAGATGGAGGATTTCAGAAAGCTGCGCCGCAGGGAAGAAAACGAATCCCGGTTTCTGAAAGAAGGTAAATTTAAGAATCAATAAATTATAGATGGAAGGATTTTTTCGAAAGATTAGATCCTTCCATTTTTTTTGTAATAAGCCATCAGCGTTGCAATTACCTCGTTATAACTGCGCAACCCTTTTGGCTGCTTATTAACCTGTAAATATTTTCCGTAAAGCCAACTTATTGCGGGCTCAATAAAACTCGTATATCGTGCATTAAATAACCTCCACTCTTGCAGGTCAGTTTTTACCGCCGGAATTAATTGGCTCGCTGCAAGTTTTGAAGCTGCAGAATCAAAATAAAAAACTTCACGGTTTGCATAAAGGAAAAGGTCGAGATAAGTAGAATATTTGAATAAGGTATCGCTGGAATTAGCAGCGGCAAGGTAACCGGAGAAGTTGGCCTCGTCTTCTTTTGCATAGCCTAATTGGTGGCCCATTTCATGTAGCGTAATGTATGGCAGCAGGAATTTTGGAACGGTTGTATTTACCTGCGCCTCCCCTGTAAACGGATCGTAATATCCTGTGAAACCTAAGTAATCTCCCATCTTTCCAAAAAATGAAGATTTTATGGAACCGGCATCATACTGTATCAGCGGATATTTAGTTGACGCTTCTGCATAGCAAGTTTTAGCTCTTTTAAACAATTCATTATTTGGGGGATAAACAACATTTTTATCAATTAATAGTTGCTTTGATTGATTGACTTTCTGTAGCAGTAATTGCTGTATTACTTTTAAATTGGCAGTGTCATAAATTATTGAAGGCAAGTCCATTTGTGCCGCAATAGTTTTGCGATCATAATTCAGCCCCCAAAAAATATTAAACACAATATATATTCCGCCAAATAATAAAACCAACTTTGATAATTTTTTTAAAAAAATTTCTTTTAAAAGCCTTCTTTTGAAAATCAAAGCGCAATTTTTTATCACCTTCCAAAGTATCCAGCAACCTGCTGATAAATACAAAATATCTCCTACACTAAATGGAATCCACCCAAATAAAAAACGAAGAAATATGGAGAAAAACTTGTAAAAGGTGGTGGAATAAAATGTTTCTACGAAACTGTTATTTTGAGCAAGTAATTTGATAGCAACTATGACGAGAAATTCGAACAGCCAGATCCATTTTTGCTTTTTAAAAATATCGGGTATGGTCATACTAATAAAGCGAAAGTTAATTCCAAAAAAACAAAAATGGGTTTGCCTGATGCCCGAAGTTAGGCGAATCCGGTGCCTCGTTCAATTTTTTGACCAATAAAATCGAAGAATTATGAATTTTAATACTTCATTATTGAAAAAATTAACTGAATTTACTTACCTTCGCAGCCCTTTAATTTGATGTCATGGGTAACAGGCGTGAATTCGGGATTGCATTCGTTGGTTTAAAGCCTGGAGTTCATGAATACAATTTCGAGGTTGATGAAAAGTTCTTTGCAGATTATCAGCAAAAAGATTACAGCAACTGCCAGGCAAGCATAAAGCTGAAGCTCGAAAAAAATACATCATTTATGATGTTGAAATTTGAGGTAGGTGGCAGTGTAAATGTAATTTGCGACAGGTGCGGAAATACGTTACCTATGGATCTTTGGGACGAATTCAACATGGTGATAAAGCAGGTTGAAAACCCGGATGAGATGAATGAAAATGAGGAAGATCCTGATGTATTTTATATTTCAAGAACTGAAAGCCACATTCACATCGCAGATTGGATTTATGAATTTGTGTCGCTGAGTATTCCTTTGCAGAGAATGTGTAGTGAAAAAGACATGGGCGGCCCCCAATGCAATAAAGAAATATTGGCCATGCTAAAAAAAATGAAGTCAGGAGTAATAGAAAATAATCATCCTTTAGAAAAAGGATTGGAAAAATTTAAAAAAAACAACAATTAATTTTATATTTTAATTTACGGTTATGCCAAATCCAAAACGCAGACATAGTCAGCAAAGAAGTGCAAAAAGAAGAACTCATTACAAAGCAGATGCGGCTACATTAAGCATCGACAGTACTACTGGCGAAACTCATTTGCGCCATCGTGCTCATGTAAATGAAGGAAAACTTTATTACAAGGGAAAAGTAGTTGCAGAAAAAGCGCCTTTAAAGGCCTGATAAACTGATATTATATTTTTGATTTCCAAAAACAAAGTTTGATTAACTTCAACTTAGTTTTTGGATTTTTTTTGTGCAACCCAAAAATTGCATTTTGCTAATACCTTTTAAGTTGCGGAAATTGGTAACACTTAATCTCGAACAATGAATATAGCATTGGATATGATGGGAGGAGATTTTGCTCCGCTTGAAACTGTAAAGGGTGTTCAGCTTTTCTTTTCACGACCCAGGGAAAATGTTCACTTAACACTTATTGGTGATGAACGCAAAATAAAAACGCTCCTTGCGGATGGCAAAGTTAATCCCGAATACTTTTCAATTATACATGCCTCCCAGTCAATCGAAATGCACGAGCATCCTACGAAGGCTCTTAAAGAAAAACAAGACTCCTCCATCGCAATTGGATTTCATTTACTTAGTAGTGGCAAAGTTGATGCGTTTATAAGTGCAGGTAATACAGGCGCCATGATGGTTGGAGCGCTCTTCAGCATAAAAGCTGTGGAAGGCGTCTCGCGCCCTGCTATTGGCGCATATCTTCCCCAGGAGAATGGCAAGCTTTCGTTAATGGTTGACGTAGGCCTCAATTCTGATTGCAAACCTGAAAACTTATCCCAATTTGCCACGTTGGGCTCTTTATTTGCAGATCATATTTTGGGCATTGTTAATCCGCGTGTAGCGCTTATCAACCTTGGTTCAGAAGAAGGTAAAGGAAATTTGTTAACGCAGGCCGCCTTTTCTTTACTTAAAGAAAATAGCCAAATAAATTTTATTGGAAACGCTGAAGGGCGCGATCTTTTAAACGATATGGCTGACATTTATGTATGTGACGGTTTTACAGGAAACGTAATACTGAAATTTGCAGAATCCATTTATGATATAGTGCAAAGAAGGGAAATTGATGACGAACATTTTAATCGTTTTAATTTTGAAATTTATGGTGGTGTTCCGGTGCTTGGAGTGAATAAGCCAGTTATAATTGGCCATGGAATATCACATGCGCTTGCTTTCGTAAATATGATAGAAATGTCAAAAAAAATGTACGATGAAAAACTTACAGATGAGATCCGTAGCAGTTTTGCAATGCCCAAATAGAGCACGAACGATGCTGTAAGAATTTACGTTTTACTTGTAAAGGACTTTTTTTAAAATAATAATTAGCGTACAGTAAGAAATATGTTTTAATGATTTGCCTGGCAGAAATATATAACGCAATTTTGCCATTGGAACCGGTTGTCTTTGTTAATTTTACTTGTTTGATATACAGTACCTTTTATGATCAATTGCAGGAAAAATTTACGTTTTTTATTGCTGAGCCCGATCTTTCTTTCAATGCAATTTTCATTATTGGCCCAACGTGATACTGTGCCCAGGAAAACCTTCGACGAATATCTTAAAAGCAGGAAAGGCTTGCTGGCAAGAATGCTAAAAGGAATCAGCAAGGATACTACCGAAGTTCAAATAGCCAACGATATTACCCGAAATGTTGCGCCCTACAAAATATACGAAGGTTATGTAATCAGGCATATAACAATTGATGTTTTGCCCTTCGGAACCTCACTTGCTGATACTACAAAAAAAGTAGAAACGGGTTTAACGCGGCTTGCCAATAAAGTTCACCACACAACGCGCTCATCCACCATAAGAAATAATCTTTTTTTTAGAGAAAACGAATTGTTGCTCCCTTATCTCATCGCCGATAATGAAACTTTTCTTCGCCTGCTGCCTTACATCCAGGACGTACGTTTTGCGTTAACCCCGGTGCCCGGCAGTTTGGATTCGGTGGATGTAAATATTCGTGTAAAAGATCTTTTTTCTTTAGGTGGCTCACTGGCTTCTTTAGGTTTAAAAAATACTGATATTGAAATAAGTGAAGCAAATTTATCGGGCACAGGAAATGGAATAAATATCCATGGCCTTTATGATAACAGCCGGAGAAAACAATTTGGCGGAGGCGTTGAATATATTCAAAGAAATATAGGAGGAAGTTTTATAAGCGCTGATGTTGGTTACCAAAGTTACTACCCTAATATTAACGGGCTGAAGGAAGAAAATTTATATTATTTAAGGCTTGCAAAACCCCTGATAAACCGGTACATGAGATGGACTTATGAATTTGATTTCGCCTATCATTCTACGAGAAATATGTATTCGCCCGATTCCATTTATTATGCTGATATCCGTTATAGGTATTCTACTTACGACGCCTGGGTAGGTTATAATATTAACGCCACAGGTGGCACAGAAAAAGAAGATTACAGGATAAGGAAACTCGTGGCTTTAAGAGTTATTGATCAAACGTTTCAAGACTTTCCCACAAAATTTTTGAACGATTATAGCTGGCGATATGCAAATCTTAAAGGTGTGCTGGGGTCGCTCACATTTTATCGCCAAAATTTCTATAAGTCGCAATACATTTATGCCTTTGGCAGAAACGAAGATATTCCCGAAGGCTTGAACCTTAGTGTTACCGCGGGTTACACTCAAAAACAATATATCAGCCGACCTCTGATAGGGCTAAATGCAGCATGGGCTTTTTTTAGCAAAAAGAATAATTATTTCAGTTATAGTTTCAGGGCTGAAGGTTATTTACATAATCAAAAACTTGAAGACATTAATATTCTTGCGGGCCTGGATTATTTTGATCATTTAAAAGCGATTGGAAAAAAATGGAAACAGCGCACATTTATTAACCTGGGACTTGCCAAACAAATAAATACATTTTTAAACGAACCTCTCTATCTTGATAGTAAGTTTGGATTACACGAGTTTAGGAATGGAGATGCGGGCGGATCTTTAAGGGCAACAATAAAAGCCGAATCAGTTTTTTTTAGCCCATGGCACCTTGCGTCCTTTCGGTTCGCTCCATTTGTATTTGGTAATACCGGCCTTTTTACGCCATATAACACTCCTGCGTCATATAGCAACATTTATACTACCGTCGGGGGCGGAATACGAACAAGAAATGAAAGCCTGGTTTTTGGGACACTCGAATTCAGAGGCTATTATTTTTTGAAGAAGAATTTTTATAATGAGAATTATCGATTTGATATCAGCACTAACATCATTTTCAAATATAATTCGCAATTAGTAAAAAGGCCTGATTTTATTGAAGTAAATTAAAAAGTTTTATTTCGAAGAACTACTTTAAAAAGAAAAGCATCAGGTTTCGTTTTTCTTGTCCTCTCGATTGCTCGAAATTCCAATTTAACTCACCGGATGCTTTCTCGTTAAAAACTTCCATCTTTTGAGGGATTTCCGTCTCTAGCTTTGAATTATAAAGATACTATCGGAGACGCCCGAAATCCAAATTTTTTTGCGTGATGTTTTTCACCGGTTTTTCACAAAGTTATGCACATCAACTAGCGCTTTGAAAGGCAAAATTTATTAAAAAATAATTTGAATGAGATGAAAAATTTAAACCAACAAAATTCTATTTGCTTTTAATTACCGGCCCGGAAAAATAACAATGATCAAATACACAATTTCCGGGCATCAGCAACGGAGTTTTTTCTCCATAATATCTAAAGTTGCAACTTCTAAATAAAACGTTTTCC
>JBDTKB010000297.1:0-6610 GCA_039935555.1 Ginsengibacter sp.
TCCAGTCGCTTCAACTGTTCTAATTGGGTAATGCCGCAAACTTTTAATTTCATGTATACCTTTTTAATTCAATGGTAAAATTTTCGAATGCTTTCGCAGGATCCTTTTCTTTCATAAATTTTTCTCCAATTAAAAAACCTTTGAAACCGTGTTGCCGCAAAAGTTTTATGGAATCAATATTGTCAATTCCGCTTTCTGAAATTTTAATTTTATCCGCCGGAATTTTTGAGCTCAATTCAATTGAACAGTTTATATCAGTAGCAAAAGTTTTCAGGTCGCGGTTATTAACACCAACCACATCCACGTCATTACAAATATGATGCAACTCCTGTTCACTATGAATTTCCAGCAACACATTTAAACCGATATTTTTTGCAAAAGCTGCGAAAGCTGCAACTTCATCAACGGTAAGGCACGCTGCTATTAATAAGATCACCTCCGCGCCAAATGCCTTCGACTCAAGCAATTGGTATTCATCAATAATAAAATCTTTTCTAAGTAATGGAACATCATTTGTAGTTGCTTCCAATAAATCTTGTAAGGAACCACCGAAAAATTCTTCATCTGTAAGTATTGAAATGGCGCTAGCTCCAAAATGCGCATAAGCTGTAGTAACTTCTTTTACAGTAGCGTGATCATTTATAATTCCTTTTGATGGTGATTTTCTTTTAAACTCGGCGATGATTCCTGTTTTATCTTCTCTTAATAAATAGTCACTGAAGGAAAGCGTTTCATGATTAAAAGAAGGTGCCGATTCTAATTCGCTAACGCTTTTATTGCGCTTGCTTTCTGCCACCTCCATTTTCTTTTTAGCTATGATCGTTTCTAAAATATTCATTTACTGTAAACTTATTAATTTTTGAAATGAATCATAAGCTTTTCCGCTCTCCAGGCTTTCTACAGCAATTTCATAACATTGCTCGTAATCAGGAAAATTTCCTGTAGCAGATAACGCTATGGCAGCATTGGCGATAACCACCGCATTTTGTGCCCAACTTCCTTCGCCTTTCAAAATTTTCAGGAATATTTTCGCCGCTTCTTCTGTTGAATTTCCCCCGTAAATATCCTGTGGGCTTACCATTCTTTTACCAAGGTATTCAGCGGTGCAAATTTTTTCACCTTCATTGCTAATAATTTTTGCATCACCCGTTAATGAAATTTCATCATACCCGTCGAGGCTGTGAACGATGGTGAATTTTGCATTCGATTGTTGAAGAAGATAAGAATAAATTCTTGCCATTTCAAGATTGTAAACACCAATCACCTGCACCTCCGGTAATGCAGGATTTACCATTGGCCCGAGCATATTAAAAAATGTACGAACGCCCAGGTTTTTTCTTATTGGCCCCACAATTTTTAACCCCGGATGAAAGAGCGGCGCATGCATAAAACATATATTGGTTGTTTCAATTTCCAGGAGAAGCTTCGTATTATCAGCAGAAAATTTATAACCGTGAGCTTCCATCACATTGCTTGAGCCACTAATAGATGAAGCCCCGTAATTGCCATGCTTGGCAACCTTTTGCCCGGCACCTGCCACAATAAAGCAGCTTAATGTAGAAATATTAAAAGTATTTTTTCCATCGCCTCCGGTACCTACAATATCTAAAACACGATGTGGTTTTAAATTAACCGGAACGCACAATTCAATCAGTGCGTCCCTGAAACCAAGCAATTCCGGAATGGTAATACTTCGCATTAAAAAAACGGTGGTGAAGGAAGCAATCTCAGAATCAGAATATATTCCCTTCGAAATATTTATAAGTACTTCTTTTGCCTTTTCCCGTGACAAAGTTTTATGTTCGAATAAATAGGTAAGAATTTTTTTCATAATTACTTTTTATCTTTTCGCTCATTCAATATTTTAATATTCCATCACTTTTTATTTAATAAAAAGTTCGTTACAAGCTTAGACAAGCCAGTTCCGCATCATTTTTTCACCCATTGGCGTCAATACACTTTCAGGGTGAAATTGAACTCCCTGCACGTCGAAAGTTTTGTGACGCAATCCCATTATATATCCATTTTCATCTTCCGCTGTTATTTCCAACTCCTTTGGAAAGGTATCTCTATTTACGATCCACGAATGATATCGACCAACTTCAAGCTCAGCCGGAAGTGAATTAAATACATCATTACCGGATTGTGTTCTCGCCTCGTCTACTTTTATTTTTGTTGCCACGCCGTGGAATACGGTGCTTAAATTTATCAAACTGCCCCCAAAAGCTTCGCCGATAGCCTGGTGCCCAAGACACACGCCCAGTATGGATTTGAAAGCCGCGTACTCTTTTATTAACGGAAGTAAAAGTCCTGATTCAACTGGAATGCCAGGTCCCGGCGATAAAATAATTTTATCGTATTCATTAATTTTTTCAAGAGAAATTTTATCATTGCGAAATACATCAACCTTGCCATGGGTTATTTTTTCAACCACATGAACGAGGTTGTAAGTGAAGGAATCGTAATTATCAAAAATCAAAATTTTCATTCTTTATATTTTTTCTGCTGATTTAATTGCCGAGGTAAGTGCGTTAAGTTTATTGGTAACTTCCTGTAACTCACTGGATGGGTTAGACGCAGCTACAATTCCTGCCCCAGCTCTATAAATAAGTTTGTTGTCTTTGCTTAAAAAAGTTCTGATCAATATCGCATGATTAATGCTGCCATCAAATCCTACGAAGCCGATACACCCGCCATAGTACCCGCGTGAATCATTTTCAAATTCATTTATAAGCTGCATGGCTTTGAACTTTGGTGCACCGCTTAATGTGCCTGCCGGAAAAGTTGTAGCCAACATATCAAAGGGATTAGTATTTTTCGGCACTTTACCTTTTACCTCACTTACCAAATGTATTACGTGCGAAAAATATTGAACTTCACAAAAACGCGTCACTTTTACTTCGGTGCAAAGGCGGCTCAAATCATTACGGGCCAGGTCCACAAGCATTACATGTTCGGCATTTTCTTTTTTATCTTTTGAAAGTTTTTCCGCCAGTTCTTCATCATTGGCATCATTTCCGGTTCTTCTGAAAGTGCCCGCAATAGGATGCACGATTGCCGTATTGTTTTGAACGATCAACTGGCTCTCCGGGCTGCTTCCAAACAAACGGTAATCGCCATAATCAAAGTAAAATAAATACGGACTTGGGTTTATATTTCTTAAAGCCCTGTAAACATTAAATTCATCTCCAGAAAACTTTTGTTGAAATCTTCTGCTTAGAACTACCTGGAAAACATCGCCTCTTGCGCAACTGGCAATTCCTTTTTTTACCATGTTGATATAATCTTCATCAGAAATTGTTGAAGTTTCATTTTCTAATGGAGCAAAAGGGTAGGAAGGAACGTCCTTACTTTTAATGAGACTTTCAACAATTTCAAATTCACTTTCTATTCCTTTGATATGATTTTCGCAAATGAATAACTCATCTTTAAAGTGATTAATAACAATTGCATATTGATACAGGCGATAACGAACCAGGGGAATTTCGGGCAACTCTTCCACGCCAGGTGATTTAAATTTCAGGTCTTCAAAAAAAGGAATTGCATCATAAGTAGTATATCCAAAAAGCCCTTGCGCTTTTTTTGCAGGCGCTTCTACAGCTTCGGTTATTTCAAACCTTTGCATGAATTTCCAAAGCTCATCCGTAACTTTTGTATCACCGGTCACTTTTATTTTTTGCGCATTCGCTGATGGTAACTTGTATTCAATTTCCTGCGCGTTACTTATTTCAATTCCTGCAATGGCATTAATTCCAATGATGGAAAAACTGTTTTCTCCGGCATGAAAGTCTGAACTTTCTAAAAGGATTGTATCTCTAAAACGATCGCGAAGGCGAAGGTAAATTCCTACAGGTGTAAATACATCTGCCAATAATTTTTTGTACGTTGTTGATAGTTCTATCTTCTTCATAATATAAAAAAACCCCGGCTAAGTGCCGGGGCGTAATATTTATTTATTTTACACAAATAAGCAAAGCGGCACAATCAGTAGATTGCCTGCCACCAGCTATTATATGTATTTGTAATTTTCATTTCGAGGCACAAAGATGTAATGATTTTTTTTATCTGGCAAATTTTTTTATCAATTCAATGTAAAGGGAATAAAGTTTAAAAAAAATGATGCAACCACCCGATATCTTTTTCAATCTCTTTACAACAACACTTGAATACATTTTATAAAGTCACAGAATATCTGAAAGCTGAATTTTGAAGAATTTAAAAATTGCTCACTGATAAAATAATTAATCCTTAGAAAGCGCAAATAAAAATGCCCTGCCAATACTTGAGCAGGGCATTTCTATTTATATGAATTAAGCAAACTTCTTTGCGTCTTCAAGAAATTTAGCCAACCCGATATCAGTTAATGGATGTTTTGTCAGGCCAATAATTGATTCCAAGGGGCAAGTACAAACATCAGCGCCAGCCTCTGCACATTTAATTATATGGAGCGAACTTCTGATAGAAGCTGCAAGAATTTCAGATTCAAAACCTTGTATTTGGAATATGTGCGAAATCTGCTGAATCAGTTCAATGCCATCCCAGCCACTGTCGTCAATACGGCCAATAAATGGTGAAACATATGCTGCACCTGCCTTTGCCGCCAGCATCGCCTGCCCGGCGCTAAAAATTAACGTACAATTGGTGCGAATGCCATTATCAGTAAACCATTTTATTGCTTTTACTCCGTCTGGTATCATCGGCACTTTTACAACGATATTTTTATGAATGGCTGCTAGTTTTTTCCCTTCTTCAATCATAGTTTTAAACTCCGTTGTCACAACTTCGGCACTGATGTCACCATCAACCATTTCGCAAATGGTTTTGTAATGATTCATAACGGCATCGTTTCCTTTAATTCCTTCCTTTGCCATTAAAGAAGGGTTGGTTGTAACACCATCCAAAATTCCAAGATCGTTTGCTTCTTTTATCTGGTCAAGATTCGCGGTATCAATAAAAAATTTCATGATTTATTTCTTTTAATTATTATTTTAATATGCAAAGATATTTCTTTATTAAGGAAATCGGGGCTGCAAACAAATCTTTAAAGTGGGAGGGAACGAAAGGAATAAAATAAAAAAAATCGGCAAGTTACTTACATCGCACCGCTCAACCGCATACCCTTGCTATCTTCCGATCCTGGGGGAGTTCTGTAGGAGCTGGCCGTATAAGACTTGCCGGCTGCAAATATAAGGAAATGAGAAGAAAACTATTATTGCGCCCTATAAATCAAACGAAAATTGGAAAATTAATATTTAATTAAGCGAAGATGATTTGAAAAATAAGGGCAATTTTTTTCCTACGCTTTTTTAAAAACTCAATCCTGGCTGATCGGTCCTCGAATCAAAAGTAGCTACGCCAATAAGTTGATCAGAACGGTCAGTAAAAGACTTATAATAGACAAGGATGGTGTAATTGTTTTCTGTTTCATAATAATTACCGTCTAATTCGCTTTGAATACCAGGATTATTTTTATCAACTCCCACGAACGTATAGTCATAATAACCTTGCTTCATTAGCAAATGCGTTTCATACATTCTTTTGTCCGGGTTAAAAATCATTTTAAGGCTGTCAGCCAGGTTGTAATTTGTTAACTGTCCAAAAAGATAAATATTTTTATTCGGGTATTCGATACCGTTAGGTGGCACAAATGAAAAATATACGGTCGCGTAATCCCCCTCCCAAAACGGATTTATTCCCCTTACGGCCTCAACAGAGTACAAGCCGTTGTTATCCCTATAATACAAATATCTTTGTCCATCTCTTGGGCCATCTGGTTTAAGATATATATCAGTAGATCTTTTGTTATAATCTGCAGAACGAACGCGATCGCTTTGCAAATGAAAATCTCTTATATCTAGCCAGCGCCACTCTTTACCGCCCGGAAAAATTCCTAAATTTTCGGAATTATACTCCAAAGAATTGCCACGGATAAATGTTGGCGGAAAATTTCTCAAGGCGTCATCCCACCTATAATTTTGAAGTATGACTACTTTTACCTGCTGGGCTGCACTAAAAGCATCAATGCCTTTAACGTCAACGATAAATTGCAGCCGCTGATGAGTTTGAAATAAGTTAGGGTTATAAGGCTGAATTATTTTTGCCAGGATGGTGGCTTTACTATCAACCACCATTAATCTTTTTGTAAAAACTAATTTTGAAGTATCACCATCTAAAAAAACTTTTAAAATATAATTGCCGGATCGAGATGGATAACAGCTTCTGTCGGGTATTACAGCCTGGTAGTGCGTATATCTTACCAGGGCAATTGACGAATTTCTGTAAGTATTTATTCTTAGCTGGGTAAAACCTTTTATGTAATCAAACTGCCCCTGGGCAACTGGCGTCCAATCATTATTACAAAGCTGGTAAGTATAATAATAATATTTTACGTCGGCATCCAAATCATCAAAATGAAGCTCCGCCTGGTCGCTGCTGTTTAATTTAATTATGGGTAAGCTAAACTGGTTGCCCACATTATACAGCCGCACCGTTTTAATATTATCGACATAAATGCTGTCCGGGGCCTGGGCAACTATGTAATTTGAAATGAATATAAACGCGGGTAAAAAGATAATATGGGCAACAATCTTCTTTGATTTCATTAAAATGT
>JBDTKB010000298.1:0-6475 GCA_039935555.1 Ginsengibacter sp.
AACGTAAACGATAAGGTTAAGAAAAATCTTTTCGTAAAACTTGATGTGAGCAAAACGAGTTGCTTTGTTGGAGAACCTATAATCGCTTCCTATAAACTTTACACAAGGCTTCGTTCAGAATCAACAATTACCGATGCGCCATCTTTCAACGGTTTTTCAGTTAGCGATCTCGACCTAAATCAAAATAATTCTGCTACAGTTGAAAAATACAATGGCCGCGATTACAATGTATATACTTTAAGAAAGGTGCAATTATATCCTTTACAGCCTGGAACTGCGGCACTTGATCCGGTCGTGTCTGATAATAAAGTAACTTTCATAAAAGCGGAATATGCGGGGGAGCAAAAGGGAGACATGTATTTTGATATGCTCCAGAATTTTGCTGATGCAACTTCTCCGAAAGATGCTTTAGTTGAGCAGCAGGTAACCTTACAAAGTAAGCCCGTTGAAATTCTTATAAAGCCTTTACCTGCTGAAAATAAACCCACCGATTTTAAAGGTGCTGTGGGCAACTTCACCATTAATTCTTCTTTGCAAAAAGAAAATATTACAACGGATGATGCCGGTAATTTAAAAATCATAATTGAAGGTGCGGGAAATATTCAATTAATAAACGCACCTAAAATAATCTGGCCGGAAGGCATTGATGGATACGATGCAAAGATTACAGATGGGATAGATAAATTTTCTGTACCAATGAAAGGAAAGAAAACATTTACTTTTCCGTTTACGATTGCCAAAGCAGGAAATTATACTATTGCGCCGGTTTCTTTTTCATATTTTGATCCGGAAAGTGTAAGCTATAAACAACTTTCAACACAGCCGCTCACCATACATGTTAAACAAGGAAATGGCGTTGCAAATAATACTTCTTTTTTGAAAAAAATAATTCAAAACCCCGAGAACAACAGCGTCTTAGAAAATTATGGTGTCTATTTTATTGCCGGACTTGTGCTGCTTTCTATAACCTTATTTTCGCTGTATCAAAAAAATAAAGTAAAGAAAAAGGAAGCACTTTTAAAGGCAATTTCTAAAGAGGATGACGAGGATGACGAGCTGGAAAATGAAGATCAATTTGTAATTCCTGAAAATCCCCTTGCGGAAGCACACGAGAAATTAATGGAAGAAAACAGTATTGCATTTTATAGTGTACTGGATAATTCCTTCAAAAAATATTTGGCCTGGAAATTTAAAGTGCCTACGGAGGAACTTACAAAGAAAAGGGTGATAGAAGAATTAGACAAGTGTAATGTTGGTCTTGGTACATCATTAAGGCTTTCCTCTCTTATGGAAAACATTGAATTGAATTTATACACGCCACCCTCTGATTCAAATCATCTTAAGGAAGTTTATGAAAAAGCGTCGGAGGTAGTTTCGTTGCTGGACAAGCAAGTATGCTAATTATCGGTAAATTTATATCCAATACCTCTTATGGAATGGAAGAATTGAGGATTACGGCTGTCCTCCTCAAAATATTTTCGAAAGCTTAAAATGAAATTATCTACCGTTCTTGTTGTTGGATAAACATTGTAACCCCAAACCGCCTGGAGGATTTTTTCACGCGGCACAACTTCATTCTTGTTTTCAATCAGCAATTTTAAAAGCATTGCTTCCTTTTTAGTAAGAGCAATTTTTTCACCCGACTTACTTGTACATTCGAGTGCCTTGAAGTTGATATTATTCTTACCAAAAATAAATATTTCGGTAATTTTCTCTTTAGATGTAATGAGCTTGCTTTTATTAATTAGATTTTTTACTCTGATCAATAATTCTGTCAGGTCAAAAGGTTTTGTAACATAGTCATCTGCTCCTTTTTGCAAACCAATAACGCGATCGGCACTATTATTTTTTGCACTTAGAATCAGTATTGGAACCTCAGAATTAAAAAGCCTTATGTTTTCACACACAGTAATCCCGTCTATTTCCGGGAGCATTACGTCAAGAATAATAAGATCAAAATATTCATTGGTTACTGCATTCATCGCTTCAGCTCCATCGTAGACTGAAGTAACTTCATAGCCTTCCATTTCAAAATTTAACCTCAACGCATCCTGTAAATTTTCTTCATCTTCAACGAGTAAAATCGAAAGTTTCTTTTGCATAATTTTTTCATTTAGAATAGGAAGATCTCTTTTGTGCTTTTAGTATTATTTCAAAAACACAACCGTGGGAAATATTGTCAGATAATAAGATGTCTCCATTATGAACCTTTGCAATTTTTTTGACAAGATAAAGCCCGAGGCCGGTTCCCTTAGCCTGCTCCTGGCTACGACGATAATATTTCTCAAATATCTTTTTCTTCTCGCCATTCGGAATGCCCGGGCCTTCGTCGATTACCTGCACATTGGTTAGTCTTTTGCTTTGAAACATTTTAAGCAAAACTAAATCCTCTTTGCCGGAATATTTAAAAGCATTATCTAAAAGATTGTTAACAGCAAGCTCAAGAAGCAACTTGTCGCCCTGAACAAACATTTCATTGGGCACCTGGGTTTCGATTTTTCTATTTGGGTACCGAACCATAAAATTATGAATGCATTCGTTGGCAAGCGTTGCTATATTTATTCGCTCATTCATTATTTTGTAGCCGCCAGCCTCTATTTGGGTGGTGAGCAGCATGTTGTTGCAAAGCGCGTTAAGCCGGTTGGCCTCCTGGATTGTTGTATTGATCAATTTTTTTTGCTGTTCATCACTAAGCGTTCTTTTTTGAAGCGTTTCGAGATTAAGCTTTGTTATGGCAATAGGCGTTTTTAGCTCATGAGTAATTGCCATCATAAAATTCTCTTGCTGCAATGATTGGTTGATTTGGTTGTTTATTGCCCGAAAAACAAAAATGGCTCCACCACTCATGAGCAAAAGGAATGCTACAGCCTCGCCAATATACTGGGCGGTTTTACGATTTTTTGCATCATTTATTTCGTGAAGTTTTTGCACATGCATATCGTCATCTACATCTATCATGTCGAGGCGGTAATGACTTAACGCAACATTTTGCCGGTTAAGTTCAAGAAACCAAAATACGAGCGCCGCTAAAATATAGGATAACAAAAACCAGTAAAGAATATAAATTGTTTGTGGTTTTTTTATTTTAAGCTTGTTTCTAAATTCACTATTGTAGTTCGCCATTCTTTTCAAAAGTTGTTATTGAAAATGCAGCAGTTCAAAAAAAATCAAGAAGCAGATTATTTTTATTCCCATTAAATTACTTCACTTTCTCAACGCGAAACCCAACGTTTAAAATATGATTGAGCGGATTCTCACGCATTATTTGTGCAACGGAAAACGTGTACCCGCCTGGCTTTTTGAAAGGGACAGGACCGGGCGTTATATTTTTTCTTATCTCAAATATATCATCAACTCCTGTGCCTTGCCATCCGTTAGCGTCAGTAGCAAGCTCCAGGTTTATATTTTGAAAATGCATGGTATCTCCCGGAGCCTTGGAGCCAAGTTGTACCCAGATATTATTGTAGTTATAGGCATCAGTGTGACGTAAAATTATATATAGGTTATACAACGAAGCAGTATCAGTAATTTCGAAAGTGAAAGTAGGAGCATTTTTATAAAACCATTGTTGCGAGGGTATAGCAACTTGCTTTTCAAACAGATCAATCTTCGCGCACGAAACGATCGACGTCGTTAATAAGAATATGAATATAATTTTTTTCAAGTATAATTTTTTTTCAAAAATAATCCCCGCATCAGAGAACATTAAAAATTTGTTCTTTTGCCTTTTCGAGTTCGTCTTTCATATGTACCACGCATTTTTGAATATCGGAATCATAAGCCTTAGAGCCGGTCGTATTAATTTCCCTTCCAATTTCCTGGATTACAAAAGAAAGTTTTTTTCCTTTTGATTCTTCTTTCCCATCCATTATAGTTGTGAAATATTCGCAGTGATTTTTTAAGCGCACCTGTTCTTCGCGTATGTCAATTTTTTCGATGTAGAAGATGAGTTCCTGCTCCATGCGATTGGCATCATAGTTCTCTTTGCCAACATTTTCCTCCAGCAAATGAACCAGTTCTTCTTTCATTCTTTCCTTTCTCCTTGGCTCTAATTTGAGTATCTCTTCTTCCTGCGCATTAATATTTTTTATGCGTAAGCGCAATTCTTTCTCCAGCGATAAGCCTTCGTCTATGCGGTGATCGTTAAGTTCCTTCAATGCAGCTTCAATCACCTTCTTTAATTCTGCCCAATCATTTTCTTCTAATACTTCATTACTGGGTGAAACCACTTCCGGCAATCGCAATAAAGCACTTAACACTGAGTTAGTATCAATTTTTAATTCGCCTGCCAGATCCTCAATTTGTCTGTAATAAGCTTTTATCAAGTCGGTATTTATTACCACCGGTTTTGAGCTTCCGTTTTGTTTAATTAATATAAAACATTCAACGGTACCGCGAAATAAACTTTCCTGCAAAAGGCTGCGCACATCAAACTCAAAGGGCTTTAATAAAGGAGGAATTTTTAAATTTATTTCAAGTTGTTTTCCGTTGAGAGATTTTATTTCGACTAAATAGGTTTTGTCATTTACAGTTCGTTCTGCCCTTCCAAAGCCGGTCATTGATTTTAACATATGGATTATCTTTTTTGAATTTGCAGCAAGTTATACAATTCTGTGTGAGATAGCACTTTCATTTCGCCGGGTTTTAAATATTCTATGGTTATTTGTTCTATCCGATAACGAATAAGCCTTAGTGTTGGAAAGCCGGCTTTTGCAGTCATTTTACGAACCTGCCTGTTTTTTCCTTCTGTCAAAATTATTTTTAACCAGCTATCCGGAATGTTTTTTCTAATACGTATTGGAGGATCTCTTTGGGCAAGTTCTTTCGGTTCAACAAGTATTTCAGCCCGGCATTTTTTTGTGCGGTACAATTTGCTATCAGCGTTTATTGTTACGCCCTGGTTTAGCATTGCTATAGCCGCCGAAGTAATATTTCCTTCCACCTGCACCCAATATTCTCTTTCATGTTCATTCTTTGGGTTAAGAAGATAATCATTCAGATACTTGTCATCTGTTAGTATCAGCAATCCTTCACTATCATAATCGAGCCGGCCAACCGGGTATATGTTTATTGGAACATCAAAAAAATCTTTCAAAGTTTTTTTGTCTTCATGAGAAGTAAACTGTGAGAGAACATGGAAGGGCTTGTGAACAATAAAATATTTATACAACTAAACGTGTTTATAAAATATGATAAATAGTTTTAAAAGTTTGAGTTGGTAAAAATAATAAAGCCCGTCTTTATCTGCACGGGCCTTGTTATATGGATGGGTTAGTAAGTACAGGAATAAAATTCCTTACACAATATTAAAAATAATTTCTTCTAACAAGAAAAAATTTCTTGTTTTTTTTATCAACATTTAAAATTGTGTTGTGGATAAGGGTGGTCATTTTTCTTTAATAAATTTTCAGTTTCATTTTATTTTTTGCTTGTTCAATTATTTCATGAAACATAATTAATAAGCATATACTTCATAGAACTCAATGTCCACAGTATGTCGCGAAGAAATCTATTTTGATATTTTTCAAATCTTTGCCCTGTGTATAACGAAACTTTTATTTTATTATTATTTATAAAGCCATAAAAAGTGATGAATCTTTTTCAAAAATAAATTTTAATAATTTTTCTTTCCATCATGTGAAATAGTTGAAATGTTGAAGAACCTTCAATCGAACATCCTTTACCTTTGGATACAAAAACATTAATATGCAATTTCCTTCCCCGGTTTCAGCACAATGGATTGCCTCTTTTATCGATGCAGAAATTGAAGGCAATAAAAATTCTTCAGCGACAGGTATTAATGAATTGCATGTGGTGCGCGAAGGTGATATTGTTTTTGTAGACCATCCAAAATATTATGATACCTGTTTAAACAGCAAAGCAACATTTATAATTATAAATAAAAAGACAAACGTACCCGAAGGAAAGACTTTATTTATTGTTGACGATCCATTCGAAGCCTATTCAAAAATAGTTCATCACTTCAGGCCATTCATGGCATCAAATAAAATGATAAGTGAGACCGCGATAATTGGAAAATGTACGGTTCTGATGCCTAATGTTTTTTTAGGCAATCATGTTATGGTCGGGGATAATTGTATCATTCATCCTAATGTAACTATTTACGATTATACAATCATAGGTAACAATGTGGAGATACACTCCGGCGCTGTTATTGGCAGCGATGCTTTTTATTTAAATACTAAAAAGAACCGGCCGGAATGGTATAAAAAAATGCCTGCTTGCGGACATGTTGTAATTGAAGACCATGTTGAAATAGGCGCCAATTGTACCATTGACAGGGGCGTAAGTGCAGAAACTAAAATTGGTATGGGAACAAAATTGGATAACCTGGTGCATGTTGGCCATGAAGTTATAATAGGCAAAAATTGTATAATAGCTGCACAAGTTGGTATTGCAGGCGGCACTACTTTGGGCGACGGAGTTACTCTTTGGGGGCAGGTAGGCGTAAATA
>JBDTKB010000299.1:0-2868 GCA_039935555.1 Ginsengibacter sp.
GGATGGTTAATCAAATAATTACTTTATACGCAAAAAAAAACCGGATGGTGAGTCCGGTTTTTTTTTATTTAAAATTTTCATCATCGAGTTCTTCGTCTCGAAAAGATTGCGAGCTCATATTGAGCATACTTCCCATCAAATCTTTAAACTCAATTTTACCTTCAACCACTTTTTTACTTATCAAAGAATAAGTAGAAAGGCCATGTAAAACAAACTCCATCAGCAAGGCATTCTCCTTTGCATTTGCATTAGGAAAATGCTTTTTTACCAGTCCGTACAAGCCGTCTACCTTATACAGCATTTGAATTTTATCTTCATCCTTCACACCGAAAAAAAGATTCAAATGATTTCCTGAATCAAACCACCTTGTTATACCTCTGTATGGATTTTCATCAGCAACCGCATCTTTTGTCTTTCTTTTTTTAAACGTTTCTGGATTAGGAAAATAGGCGGCGAATTGTGTTCGTATCGCTTTCTCCATTAAATTATAAGCTACCTGGTAAGGACCTTCCTGCTCGCCTTCGTACACAAGTTCTATTTTGCCCGTTATTGAAGGAATAATTCCGGCAAGATCACTTATCCAAACTTGTGTCTCTCTTTCTTTATTCATGATGGCCCTTCTTTCTGCGGCACTCACCGCATTTTCATAAGCCGCAATGGTAAGCCTGGCTGAAACGCCACTCTTCTTATCAACAAACTCACTGGCGCGTGCTTCGAACGAAACTTGCTCAATTAATCTTTTTACAAGATCGCTTACCTGTATTTTTTTCAACTGATCTTCGTGAATGCCTGCTTCTTGTTCTGTAATGGACAATGATGTTTCGAGCGTAGTGGGGTAGTGGGTCAATATCTGGCTTTCTATCCTGTCTTTCAGCGGAGTTACAATTGCCCCCCTGTTCGTATAGTCTTCAGGGTTAGCTGTAAAAACAAACATAATATCTAACGGCAATCTTAATTTAAAACCTCTTATCTGCAAATCGCCTTCTTCCAAAATATTAAACAATGATACCTGTATGCGCGCCTGTAAATCGGGCAACTCGTTTATTACGAAAATGCCCCGGTTACTTCTCGGAATAATTCCATAGTGAATTACTCTTTCATCTGCATAACTTAATTTTAAGTTAGCCGCTTTAATGGGATCTATATCACCGATAAGGTCGGCGACGCTCACATCTGGCGTCGCCAGCTTTTCTCCATAACGCTTGCTGCGATGTAGCCATTCTATTGGCGTATCATCTCCTTTTTCTGCAATAAGATCCTTGGCATATTTACTTAATGGCTTAAATGGATCGTCGTTCACTTCGCTGCCGCTAATTACTGGTATGTATTCATCAAGTAATTCTGTCATTTGCCTGGCCATACGTGTTTTCGCCTGGCCGCGCAAACCGAGAAACAAAATGTTATGTCTCGATAATAATGCCCTTTCTGTATCGGGAATCACGGAATCTTCATAACCGATAATTCCAGGAAAGGTGATTTCTTTTTTGCTAATTTTTTTGATGAGGTTTTCACGCAATTCTTCTTTGATTGATCTTGCTTTGTAGCCGCTTGATTTTAGTTCGCCTACAGTCTTAATTTTTAGTATATCCATTTTTATGCTGCCTTATTTTAATTTTTAATAATAATAAAAAATGCGCGGATAGAAGTTTATAATAATTGTTTAAAACCAAAGCTTCTTCCGGCTTTCTCATTCAAGACTCTGTGTGATGATTTGCCTGAACTAATAAACGGTTTTTCTTTTACCGCTTTCAAAATCTTTGAAAATAAATGCTCCTAATCTGTCAAGTGAAGCGAAATACGCCTTACCATTATTAGTTTCAGTAAATTCTGTTACAAACCTTTGCAGGTATGGATCACTGGCGATCATGAATGTAGTAATAGGAATTTTAAGTTTTTTACATTGTGCCGCAAGGTTCAGGCAACGGTTTAAAATTCGCCTGTCTACCCCAAAACTATTTTTATAATATTTTCTTCCAATTTTAAGACAGGTAGGCTTACCATCCGTGATCATAAATATCTGCTTGTTTGGATTTTTTCTTCTTCGTAAAATATCCATCGCCAAATCCAGACCGGCGACTGTATTGGTATGATAAGGCCCTACTTGTAAATAAGGCAGGTCTTTAATTTCTACTGTCCACGCATCATTGCCGAAAACAACTATATCTAAAGTGTCTTTAGGATATTTTGTTGTAATAAGTTCACTCAAGGCCATCGCAACTTTTTTCGCCGGGGTAATCCGATCCTCGCCATATAATATCATACTGTGTGAAATATCAATCATCAACACAGTTGAAGTTTGGGCCTTAAAATCCGTTTCCCTGATTTCAAGATCACTTTCGTGCATCGTAAAACTGTCAATGCCATGGTTGATTTGTGCATTGCGTATAGATTCGGTAAAATCGATTTGCTCCAAAGTATCGCCAAATTGAAAGGGCCTAGTTTCAGGATTTGTTTCATCGCCTCCGCCTGGTTTAAATGTATTGTGATTTCCCTGTTTGGTCTTCTTTAATTTTCCGAAAATTTCCTCAAGGCTACGTTTTCTTATTCCCTGTTCAGTTTTTGGAGTGATTTTAATTTCGCCGTTGCCTTTATTCTCATCGATGTAACCTTTCTTTTTTAAGTCCTCAATAAAGTCTCCCATTCCATATTCATCATTCGTGAGATTGTATTCTTTATCAAGTTCTGTTAGCCAACTCAATGCCTCAGAAACGTCGCCGCTTGTGTAAGTGAGCATTTGCATAAAAATATCCAATAGCTTCTCAAAAGATGATTTGCTATTTTCATTAGGATCGAACTTTGAAAAATTATGGCCACGCATAAATTTGTGTTTTAAATAAGTTTGCTCTAAAAATGTAACCTGAAGCGTTG
>JBDTKB010000300.1:0-4179 GCA_039935555.1 Ginsengibacter sp.
CTGATCCTCCGGTACTTTTGATGGACGAACCTTTTGGTGCTCTCGATGCAGTAACACGGACCAGCATCACCAAAGAATTTCGGCAATTAGAAGTTTTAAAAAATAAAACGATTGTTTTAGTAACCCATGACATAAAAGAAGCGTTTGAACTGGGAGATAAAATCCTTTTGATGGACGAAGGAAAAATTATACAAGCTGGTGCGCCGGGTGATCTTTTATTTAATCCTGCAAATAAATTTGTTGCTGATTTTTTTGAAAACCACCGACTGCAGCTTGAGCTAAGTGCCGTTTTACTAAAAGACATCTGGGACTATCTTCAGCCAGCTCATTTAAATAAAAGCACCCTCAACGAAATTTCTTTCGAAAAAAGTATCTGGGATGCGCTGGAGAATTTATCCTTAAAAAAAGAATCCGGCGTCCAGGTAAAAAATTTATCAACCGGTGAAATAAAGATGGCGGGTTACGATTCATTATTTACGGCGCTGGGCGCTTTCAAACAATCAAAACATGAATGAATCCGGCCAGTCGCTTTTTAGTTTTATGCGGGAACAAAAAGGAAAAATATTTGACCAGCTACTCGCACATATCGGACTTACTTTTATTTCATTACTCATCGCGATAGCTATTGGTGTTCCTTTGGGGATTTTAATTGCAAAGCGACAAAAATTTGCTCCTTCGGTTTTGGGGTTTGTTGGTGTTTTGCAGACCATTCCAAGCATCGCCCTGCTTGGCTTTATGATACCTCTTCTTGGGATTGGGCCGAAGCCGGCTATTGTCGCTCTTTTTCTTTATGCCTTGCTTCCAATTGTTAGAAATACATTTACAGGCATCATAGGAGTTGACACTTCAGTAAAAGATGCCGCGAAGGGAATGGGGATGAGTGGGCGCCAGGTGTTGACAAAGGTAGAACTGCCTCTAGCCCTTCCCGTTATACTCGCCGGAATTCGTACGGCAACTGTAATAAATGTTGGTGTGGCTACCCTCGCTGCATATATCGCCGCTGGTGGACTTGGCGAATTTATTTTTGGGGGAATAGCGCTGAATAATACCAACATGATTCTCGCTGGTGCCATTCCTGCTGCCTTACTGGCCATTGTACTTGATTACATTTTATCTGTAGTTCAAAAAATAAATCTTAGAAAAATGAGAGTGGCCTTTTGGTTGTTGCCACTTTCTATAATAATACTTTCTTCATTTTATTTGCTGCCCAATATCTATGGTAGTAAAATGCTTGCTGGTTTTACGCCGGAATTTATGGGAAGGGAAGATGGATATCTGGGGCTTAAAAAGGTTTACCATCTAAATATTCGCAACGTTGTAATAAGTGACGCGGTAATGTATAAGGCAGCCTACGAAAAAAAACTGGATGTGATAAGTGGATATAGTACCGATGGCCGTTTGAAAGCCTTTGACCTTGTGGTGTTGGATGATGATAAGAAAATATTTCCTCCCTATTACGTGGCTCCCGTCATTCGCGAGTCAGTGCTTCAAAAATACCCGCTACTGGAGAATGTTTTAAATCAACTGGCTGGCAGAATTAATGATTCTATAATGACGGAGCTTAACTATCGCGTTGATTATCTGAAGCAAAGCCCCGACAAAGTTGCTAAAGATTTTTTGATGGAACAAAGTTTGTACAAACAACCGCAAAATGGTAACGAAGGCGTAATCAGGATCGGTTCAAAAATATTTGGAGAACAATACATTCTTGCCGCTATGTATTCCATTTTAATTAAAGGAAATACCAAATTGTCAGTAGAAACGAAAACAGGTTTGGGCGGTACAAAAATTTGTTTTGATGCGTTGTCCAATGGACAGATTGACATGTATCCTGAATATACCGGCACCGCGTTGCTTGTGATATTGCAGACTCCAAACGCAACTGTGACGGGGTTTGCAGGAAATGAAGAAAAAATTTATGACTATGTCCAACAGCAATTTAATAAGAAATACAGTTTGAAATGGCTTAAGCCGGTTGGTTTCAATAATTCTTATGCTTTAATGATGAGAAGAGAACAATCAAAGCGGATAAGTGTTAAAAGCATATCCGGGCTAAAAAATTATCTGGAAAAAAAATAAAATGAATCTTTTAGAAAAATATAATGAGGTTAGAAGACATTCTGAAGAAATATGCAAACCGCTAAAAACTGAAGATTATGTTGTACAGCCCATTGTTGATGTAAGTCCCCCAAAATGGCATATTGGGCATACTACATGGTTTTTTGAAACTTTTATTTTAAAGCCAAATATGTTGAATTACGGGGAATTTGATCCCCAATATAATTATGTGTTCAATAGCTATTACGAAACAGTTGGAGCACGCGTAATTCGTACAGATCGTGGGAATTTAAGCAGGCCTTCGGTGGAGGATATTTATAAATTCCGAAAGCATATTGATACGGCCATGAATGAATTTTTACAAACACACCTTGCGCAGGAATTACAAGATTTGATTGTTTTAGGACTCAATCATGAGCAACAACACCAGGAACTTTTATCTACAGACATAAAATATATATTGGGTAATAATCCATTATTTCCTCCCTATAAACCATTATCGGAAAAGAATGAAAATTTTTCCAAACTAATCCCTCAGTCGTTTATAAAAATCAAGAAAGGTATTTATGAAATTGGTTATACCGGAAATGATTTTTGTTTTGATAATGAATTGAACAGGCATGAAGTATTGCTACAGGATTTTGAAATTTCGAATGCACTTGTTACTAACGGGGAGTTTATGGAATTTATGAATGCTGGGGGCTATCAAAATTTTAATTATTGGCATGCTGAAGGTTGGGACTGGGTGAAAACCAATAATATAAATTCACCACTTTACTGGCATTTCATTAACGATGAATGGTTTAATTATACGTGGTACGGATTAGAAAAAATTAATTTAGAAGAAGCCCTTTGCCATGTAAGTTTTTATGAAGCCTATGCTTTTGCTTCGTGGAAGGGTATGAGATTACCTTCTGAGTTTGAATGGGAAATTGCTGCGCAGCAATTTAATTGGGGAAAAAGATGGGAATGGACTGAAAGTGCTTATTTGCCTTATCCCGGATTTACAAAAGCGCCCGGTGCAATAGGCGAATATAATGGCAAATTTATGGTGAACCAAAAAGTATTACGTGGCGCTTCGGAAGTAACTCCGACGGGCCACAGCCGTATAACTTACCGTAATTTTTTTCACCCTTACCTACGCTGGCAATTCACAGGAATAAGATTGGCAAAATAGTCGTCCAGAATTTAAATTAATGTGATGAATCAATTTTTATGCGATGTGTTGAAAGGCTTACAGTCAACACCAAAATATCTGCAATCAAAATATTTTTACGATAAAAGAGGTGATGAAATATTCATGCAAATAATGAATTCGGATGAATATTATCTTACCAACTGTGAAATGGAAATTTTCTCGACTCAAACTTCTGCAATTGCCGATATTATAATTGATCAGCATCATAATTTTGATGTGGTAGAACTCGGCCCCGGCGATGCCGTAAAGTCGATGTATCTTTTAAAGGAACTTGTAAATAAGAAAGCGATTTCTACTTATTTTCCTGTAGATATTTCCAATAATATTATTAACCTGCTCCATAAAAAACTTCCGGAGCAATTGCCGGATCTAAATATCCATGGACTTAACGGGGAGTATCTTGCCATGCTTTCTTCGGCGAAAAAAATATCGGATAAAATAAAAGTTGTATTGTTTCTTGGCTCTAACATTGGCAATATAGTAAAAGAAGAAGTGCAGCGCTTTTGCCAGGTGTTGCGCAGCCAACTTTCTAAAGGAGATATGGTTTTAATTGGAATGGACCTTGTAAAAAATCCAAAACAAATTCTGGCAGCATATAATGATCGCGGCGGTTATACCCGCAATTTTAATCTCAACCTGTTGCAGCGCATCAATGACGAATTAGGCGGTAATTTCAACATTGATTCATTTGAACATTATGCCACCTATGATCCTGCCACAGGTGCTTGCAAAAGTTACCTGATTTCTTTGAAAGATCAGGAAGTTAGTATCGATAAAACTGTTATCAACTTTGCGAAGAATGAACCGGTTTTTATGGAAGTGTCTCAAAAATATTCGGTAGAAGAATCTGATGAAATAGCGCGGCAAAGCGGTTTTGAAACGATGGCTCACTTTTTTGATAAAAATAAATGGTTTACGGATGT
>JBDTKB010000301.1:0-3451 GCA_039935555.1 Ginsengibacter sp.
GCAGCAATAAGATTATTACCCGTGTCTTTTATCGCTTTCATATGTCGTGGGGCAATGTACCCACCTGCTCCTATTAATGCAAAATTTTTCATACCAGTCTCTTACTTTATTCTTTTTACAAGATTATTTTCTAAAATATATTCCTGTCTGCTTTCAGGGCAAATTGCTTTATTTCTTTCATCAAACTGTAACTTGTGCCCATACTCACTCATCCAGCCTTTTTGCCGCCCCGGATTTCCTACTATTAATGCATAAGGAGGAACATCTTTTGTAACTACAGAACCAGCGCCAATAAAAGCAAAAGTTCCGATTGTATTGCCGCACACGATAGTTGCATTTGCACCAATACTCGCTCCTTTTTTTATCAGTGTTTTCTTAAACTCTTCTTTTCGGCTAATAGCACTTCTTGGGTTAATCACATTTGTCAAAACCATGCTAGGCCCCAGAAAAACATCATCTTCACAAATAACACCTTCGTATATACTAACATTATTTTGAACCCTAACATTGTTACCTAAAACCACCTTTGGTGAAACTACCACGTTTTGTCCAAGGTTACAATTGCTGCCAATAACGGCGCCCTGCATTATATGACTAAAGTGCCAAATTTTAGTGCCTTCACCAATGGTGCAATTTTCATCAATTATAGCGGAAGGGTGGGCGTAATAACTCATAGCTATATTATTTCTCGATATTTTTTAAATATTCGCCATACCCGCTTTTTTCAAATTTTTTTGCCAGCAGATTTAATGAATCTTTATTGATGAATCCCATTCTGTAGGCAATCTCTTCCAGGCAACCGATCTTAAATCCCTGTCGTTTTTCAATCACTCTTACAAATTCTGATGCATCGTGCAGCGATTCAAAAGTACCTGTATCAAGCCATGCAAAGCCACGGTCAAGAACAGCAACTTTTAATTTTTTATCTAAAAGGTATTTACGGTTTACGTCGGTGATTTCGTATTCTCCGCGTGGCGAGGGAGCAATGTTTTTTGCTATTTCAACTACAGTATTATCATAAAAATATAATCCCGGAACTGCGTAATTTGATTTCGGCGCAGCAGGTTTTTCTTCGATGCTAATTGCATTTAGGTTTTTATCAAACTCAACAACTCCATATCTTTCCGGATCACTTACTGTGTAAGCAAAAATTACTGCTCCATCAGGATCTGCCGATTTTTGAAGCAAACTTGAAAAGCCGCTGCCATAAAAAATATTATCGCCTAAAACCAAAGCAACTGCGTCTTTTCCAATAAATTTTTCCCCAATAACAAATGCCTGGGCAAGTCCGTTAGGTTTTTCCTGGATAGCATAGTGAAGATTACAACCCCATTGATTTCCGTCTCCGAGCAATCGTATAAATTGTTGCTGGTCTTCGGGAGTGGTAATGATAAGAATTTCTTTAATTCCTGCCAGCATAAGCGTACTCAGCGGATAATAAATCATGGGCTTATCGTATATCGGCATCAATTGCTTACTAACGCCCATTGTTATTGGGTAAAGCCTTGTTCCGCTGCCGCCTGCGAGTATAATTCCTTTCATTGAGTTGAGTTTATATTGGGGTTTAGGTAGTTTAAATAGTTTAGGAAGTTTAGATGGTTTAGATAGTTTAGCAGGTCACGCGGGTTTGATATTTATTCCCCATATTGCTTTTCGTAATATTTCGTGTATGCGCCACTCGTTACATCATTCAGCCATTCACCATTATTTAAATACCAATCTATTGTTTTTGATAGTCCTTCCTCAAATTGTAACGAAGGTTTCCAACCCAATTCATTTTTTAGTTTTGTTGCATCAATGGCATAGCGGAGATCATGCCCCTGGCGGTCCTTTACAAAGGTGATCAGTTTTTCTGAAGTTCCTTTTTCTCGTCCCAGTTTTTCATCCATTTGCCTGCACAATTCTTTGATGATGTCAATATTTTTCCATTCGTTATGGCCACCGATATTATAAGTTTCGCCAACTTTCCCCTGGTGAAAAATGGTATCAATCGCTCTCACATGATCTTCCACAAAAAGCCAGTCGCGAACATTTAAGCCTTCTCCATAAATTGGAAGTGGTTTACTGTTGATAATATTATGAATACAAAGAGGAATTAATTTTTCGGGGAAATGAAATGGTCCGTAATTATTGGAGCAATTTGAAATAATTACCGGTAAGTAATATGTATGATGAAAAGCTCTTACAAAATGATCTGACGATGCCTTTGAGGCAGAATACGGGCTCCTTGGATCGTATGGAGTTTCTTCAGTAAAAAAACCTTCAGTTCCCAAACTTCCATAAACTTCATCGGTAGAAATATGATAAAATAATTTCCCGTCGTAATTGCCTTTCCATGCATTTTTTGCCACCTGAAGCATAGACACAGTGCCCAACACATTTGTTTTTACGAACGCCAGTGGATCAGTAATTGACCGGTCAACGTGACTTTCGGCAGCGCAATGTAAAACACCAGTGAATTGATGTTTTTCAAAAAGGTTTGCAACAAGTTCCATGTCTTCAATATCACCTTTCACAAAAGTATAATTGGGCTCGTCTTCTATATCTTTTAAATTTTCGAGATTGCCGGCATAAGTAAGCTTATCCAGGTTTACAATATTATAGTCCACATATTTTGTTACAAATAACCGTGTAAGATGAGAGCCAATAAAACCGGCACCGCCAGTAATGAGAATCGTTTTTTTCATTTCTTTCTCTGGGATTTTTAAGGGTTGCAAAAATATAATATTAATCTGTTAATTGCTAAACGCGTGGTTTTGCAACAGATAAACTTCGCTGCAACTAAACGAAAATTCGTTCTTCAGATTGTGATCATCAACCTAAAAATCATTAATGCACTGTAACTTCGCAGGCTATGCATTACGCCTCGGTAGAAAATTTAAGTAAGTCCTTCGGTATACGAAACCTTTTTAAGAACATCAGTTTTCATGTGGAAGAAGGAGATAAGATCGCCTTTGTTGCCCGCAATGGTACTGGTAAATCAACGCTTTTAAGAATAATTGCCGGGCTTGATACGGCTGACGAAGGAACCGTTTGGGTGCACAAAGATGTGAAGGTGATCATGCTGCAGCAGGATACGGCTTTTGATAATGCCATGTCCATTTGGGATAATATTTTAAACCTCGATAACCCGGTGGTCCGTCTGGTGAAAGAGTACGAAATGTTGCTGGAAGAAGAAGTGCATAATGAAGACCGCATCAGTGAATTAGTGAATGAAATAAGTGAAGCCAACGCCTGGAATTTTGAGAGTGATCTAAAACAAATTTTAGGAAAATTAAATCTTCACCATTTAAACGAACCCGTTAAAAACCTGAGTGGCGGCCAACGCAAAAGAGTAGCACTGGCACAGGCTTTAATTGAATCGCAATTGCATGAAGGCAAATGTTTGCTGATTTTGGATGAGCCTACCAACCACCTTGATGTGGAAATGATAGAATGGCTCGAGAACTTT
>JBDTKB010000302.1:0-3004 GCA_039935555.1 Ginsengibacter sp.
GCCGTCCAATATGCTGCACATTTGCTTAATCCGCAACAATTAATAATTTTCAAGTCGGTGATACCATTGTCAATGGCTTCGTTGTTTATTAACAATCTATTTTCTGTGTACACTTATTTTTTGGATGCTATGCAGAAATATTACCTGAGATCTGCAGTACAGATTGCAGGATGGGTGCTGTTTTTAATATTGTCCATACTTCTAATGCATCAATACGGAATTCTGGGGGTGGCGATAGCTTTTTTTTTGCAGAACATTCTGCAATTCATAATCATTCTTGCAATCGTTTATAAAAGAGGTATTCTTGAAAAAATTTATCCGATCTGCTTCGATAAAAAGTCGTTTCGCAAAGTTTCTTCTTTTGGTGTAAAATCTCAGTACATAAATATCCTGGTTATTTTTTTTGATCCGCTGGTGAAATATTTTATAACTAAAAATATCGGCCTTATAGCGACCGGTAATTACGAAATTGCCAATAAGATAGTAATGCAATCAAGAAATCTTTTGGTGAATACCAACCAGGTAATTATTCCTAAAATTGTACTGCATGAAAATTCAGGAACTGAAAACAATTATTTTAATGAAATATCATCACGAAATATTTTGTTCTCGGTTTCCGCCGGAATTATCATTTTATTTTTTGCGCCGGTAGCAGTATATTTTTTTTCAAGTAAGCATGACAATGTTTTAATGCAATGTATCATTATTTTAAATTTAGGATGGGTTTGCAACATGATAACATCGGTACATTATTATTGCAGTATCGGATTAGATAAAATAGGGAAATTAGTTGCATACCACTTTGTACTTTCTATCACCGTTATAATTTTATGCCTTTTTTTAAGCCGTTTTCAGCATATAGTGTTATTATATTTTGCTGTGCCATCAATAGCGCTATTTCTCGGAAGTATTTATAACTCCTACGTGTTGACAAAAAAACTAGAAAACGTGTTCTCATGGCTTAGGTCTGGCATTTTCTTTTATTTTATATTTGTTTCAGCGCTACTTTTATTTACTTATCACACAAAAACATCTCCGCTCACTTACTTTATAATGCCCATTTTATTTTTATTTTATTTGGGTTGGATTTTAGGTAAGTATAAGGCTGGTAAGTTATTTAAACACTAATTAATTGATACGAAAGATAAAACTGTATAATAGGCTAAACTCGCTTATACATAAAACAGGGCTTGATTTAAGGCGTTTCCCAACCAGCGACCAGCGAATATTATTAAAATATCTCAAAGATAATAACGTAAATACCTGTTTTGATGTAGGCGCAAATACAGGCCAATATGCAAAACTATTACGTTCGGCCGGGTTCAAAGGAGAAATATTTTCATTTGAACCGCAATTAAAAGCATTTAACAAACTTAGTAAAAGTGCATCAGCAGATTCCCATTGGTTACCATTTAACTTTGCATTGGGTGATACGGATACTAAATCTACAATCAACATTTCAAAAAATTCTGTAAGCAGTTCCATACTCGGTATTAATACCCTTCTTATTGAGGCAGCTCCCGAAACAGAATATATCAATAAACAAGATATTCAAATACATCGTTTAGATACATTTCTTGAAAAGTTTAAGCCTGCAAAAAGGCTTTTTTTAAAAATCGACGCACAAGGTTTTGAATCAAAAATATTAGCGGGAGCGGAAGGTTGTTTTAGTGATATTTATGCATTGCAACTTGAATTATCATGCGTATCACTTTACAAGGGCGAAATACTATTTGATGAAATGAAAGCATTTATTGAAAGCAAGGATTTCTATTTATCTTCTCTTGAGAGCGGCTTTACTGATTTGAAAACGGGACGCCTTTTACAAGTTGACGCTATTTTTCTGAGGGAAATGTAAGATCTAACTTAAAATTATCAAACGGATGGGAGTGAATATTAAATTATTATTTCAGCAAACAGGAAAGTTGTTTCTCTTTTATGCCATGGAGTTACGTGGATTATATTGGCATATGGCAATGAACGGGAAAAAGATATTCAATGTAAAAATATTTCCCGGATATAAAATAAAATATGTTGGAAAAGGTGACATTGCAGAAATTATTTACAAAACGCAAGTGCTTCTCGGTTTTAAAAAGTCTTTTGAGTATTCTACCTTCCACTTATTTGCGAGCATTCTTAAGCCAGGCGATGTCATTATCGATGTAGGAGCAAACTCTGGATTATTTTCTATTTTTTATTCTAAACTTATTGGAGAAACGGGTACTGTTCACGCCTTTGAACCAGATAAGGATACGTATTCTTTGTTACAACAAAATTTAAAATTAAATCAGTGCGATAACGTTGTTGCCCACAATTTTGCTTTGTCAAATAAGGCGTCAAGGGTAGAAATGGTTGCTTTCAATCAACCAAATCTGAAATTACAAAGTGGCGATTCTTTTAAATATATTAAGGAAGTTAATATTGATGATTCAAGTACATCGGAAGGTAAAATGAATGCCTTCAAACTGGACAATTTAAATGAATTTAGTTCAATCTCAAAAATTGATTGCATTAAAATTGATGTGGAAGGTGCCGAACTATTGGTATTGCAGGGAAGTGTAAACACCATTTTAAAATATAAGCCCGTAATCATAATCGAATTATCCGGTGAATGGACGAAACGGTTTAATTATAAGCCTTACGAAGTATTAGTTTTCTTAAACGAATTAGGATATGAAATGGAAGAATATGACTATCAGCAGTGGATAGCGCGGCCAACCAAAGCCTGAGTCTTTAAAAAATTTCTTGCTTAAACCAATCTGAAGCGATGGTTTAAAAATAAATTAAATTGATTGCATTATTTTGAACACAAACGCACCTATTAAAATTTCAATTATTACAGTTTGTAAAAATAGCAAGCGCTTTTTGACGGAAACCATTGAAAGCGTAATAAGCCAAACATATCAACAAATCCAATATATCATCATCGATGGAGCTTCATCTGACGGCACTCTTGAAATAATCAACGCTTTTTCCTCAAAAATTGATAAATGGACGAGTGAGC